>QGVC01000279.1 GCA_003242645.1 Pseudomonadota bacterium | reverse complement strand
CAACGACGACGCTTTTCGGAGGGCTGTTGTTTCTCGCTCATCTCGTCTCACTCCCGTGACGGTGTATTCGACGAGCGAGCTCACTCTCCGTTACGTCACTGTCAACCTTCTGTTGGGGTCAGTATATCTTTGAGCGACTTCCGAACGTCCGGCTCGACGATGCCACACTCGACGCCGTCATGCCCTGGGCCGACACACTTCCGGATGCGTGTCGGCTCAGACCGAAGAAGGCTTAGTGCCATCCGATCCGACGACATCAGCATACCGCGACGCCACTGCCTCGTGTAGGTGTGCACAGTTTGACGCTTACAAAATGGCTGCAGGAAATCATCTCGAGCCGAGCGGGACAATTCGGCTCTCAATGATCGAACCACGAATTATCCGGTTTCTCCGGTCGTTGCTCGCCTGAAGAGCCGCTCGGTAGTACTGTGAAGCTGGCGATTCGTCATTGAGCCTCCCGTGTGCTACCCTTTCTACTTCCTCATAGAACTCTTGAAGAGCTTGAGCAGTTCTCTCAATGTCCACCTGTATGCGCTTCTTGAATAATGCTCTGTGAATCTCCACAAACAAGGTAAAGAAGTCTGCCTTCTTGAACGCACGAGATCTTCGATCTAACCCCAACTGCTCAATTGCTTTCAAAGTGCCCTCGACTTCGCTATACACCACATTTTCCTCTTCAAACTCCTCGTTGTATCTCTCAAGGAAGTTCTCAAGCTCCGAGTCTCGGTTAAAGTAGGTGCTCATTATCGTCACAATAAGGCCCAAACAATACCGGATGTCGTCCATTCTCCTGATCTCTGAAGGAGAAAACATCTGATGATCGACGAAGAACTGATGCTGTGCGACCCTTTCACCAAACTGCTTGAACGCTCCCGCGTATCGTGCGTTGTGGATTTCCATAGCGTTAAGACCGTAGCTTGTAGAGTTAATTCTCAAGAATACCTCCCTGATAGTTTCAATTGGTAAGTTGCCAAGATCACGCACGACAACCTCATACTCAAGGAATTCGAGTTTCTCTTTCTCACTGAGTTCTGCATAGGGAGGCACGTCCGGCGGAAGTCGCAAATGCTCGTCGCCCTTGAAATACTGATAAAGTGTCGTCAAACGTTGCTGGCCATCCACCAGCAATTCAGTACCTTCACCTGTCGCTGAATCGACCTTTCCTGCCGCAACGTAAATCTCGGGAAAGGGATATCCCTGAAGAACGGTCCGCAGGAATTCGACCTTGTCGCGATTGGTCCATACAAGTCGACGCTGAAAGTCAGGCCGAGGTATTAGCGTCTCATTGGCGATCGCCGTGAGAAGCACCCTAAGCCGACGATTTGTTGCTGAGGTCTTCAACTGCCAGCTCCTCCTTCTTGCATTGGTCGATACAGATCATCTGGTACTGCTCCAAGAAGAACCAGGAGTAGTACAACCCGCCACGTATTCGATATGGGCCGAACTGGCCACTGGCTGTGATCTTACGAAAGAAATCCCACCAAGTTCGCGTGAACTCGAATTCCCTTGGTGGCAACATGTCGGGTCGAATCCAGCCAAATCCAAGATAACGAAAGAACGCGTCGCACTTTGGCCAGTCAGCACGACTCTGACGAAACTTATAGGCATCTTCCCACACGCGCCGAAATAACTCTGATGACACAATTGCCACATCTATGTCAGAGTTATCATTGAACTCCATATACCGCTTCTCTGGCTTTATGCTGAATCCTAGCTTCGCCGAACCGACGATAACTACGTCATTATACGGAACTTCGAACTTCCTACTAATGCATTCCTTAAGCTGATGATGTTGATCCACAGTTATCGCGTAGCAGAATGAATTGACTATGTACTTATGCACCATTTCCAAAGCAGTTAGACGCTTCAGGTCAGCTCTGAACTGCTCCCTTATCATGAAACCACCTCGCGCATTTCCCTGGGGATCGATTCCATAGATTGCTATTGACCCCTGCTTTCAACATCTCTGATCCGCCGTATGAGATGATGTCCAAACTGGACAGTTCTCTCTTCGCACATCGCCCACAATGGCGAGTTTCGTCGGTAACTGCAGAAAAAGGCCCCACCGGCGGTTCCGGTGAGGCCTTTACCGTCGTCGGCGGATCTCCATTGCCCAACGACGACGTCCCAACACAAGCGCAATTTCGCGGGCGTGCCGCGTCTCATTTATGATCCGCTACACTCTAGAACCCCACCTCAACTCCGACCGTAACCAGGTTGCCCAACGACTTGACCGCATTGAACTCCGATTCCTCCTCAGCGAACACGCGCGACACGCCGAGGGTCAGCTTTGCGACCTGGAGGATGTCATAGGTATAGCGGCCCGCGACAATGATCCCGCCGTCCCCCACGTTCGCCAGCGCGATCCCCTCCAGGGTGTGGCCCGGCTCGGGCGAACTGCGGGCGATGCCGGCGACGTAGGTTTGCGGCTCTACATCGGTTCCGGGCTCCTTGTAGGGAGTTAGGAGTGAGCCGCGGCCGCTGTAGATCGCCTGGGCGGAGAGCGTCAATCCGCCCGGGAAGGTGTAATCGCCTCCAACTTCCGCCTCTACGTAGGGCACATTCGAGGACAAAGCTCCAGGACGAAGAGAGCCGGCAGCACCGTGAGCGCCGCAGCCGACGACACCGCCCGTGTGTCGGGAATCACCGCGTAGGCCGGGTCGTCCTCGTTGAGGGCGCGGCCGACCTCTTTCACGATGTCCACCACCGACATGGAGTCGGAGAGCCACAGCATGGCGTCGAGCTCGGCCTGCAGTCGCTCCATGGCCCGGAGCGTCTCCGGATCCAGGATCTCGCCCTCGAGCATGAATCTGGATCGTGTCCACCCCGCCGAACTTCTCCTGCACGAGATGGCAGGCCTGACGGACCTCGCTTTTCGCGCCGAAGAAGCGGAGGTAGTCGGTGTCCACTTCCAGGCGGGCGAAACCCGGAAACGGGAGCAGGCCCAGCACCAGCGCCGTCGCGAGAGGCGCCGCCGTGCGGCCGATGACGGACGCGCCTAGCCGCTCCAGGAGGTCGCTGCGGCCTTCCGCGAAGCCTCCCGGCTTTCGCACAGCCGACCCTGCCGCAGAACCTTCCGCGGCCTTCGCCGCGTCCCCGGCCGCCGCCCTGGCCTCCTTCCTCCCGCGGGCCAGCATCACCACGGCGAGGATGAACAGGATCGCCACTGGGAGCGCGACGGCCACCAGTCTTGCGATCGACTTCGCGTTCTAGGCCGGTTGGACGTGCAGGACTCGATAGTGGTTTGAAGCGAAATGCAATCCCCACCGGAAGATCCCTTCGGGTGGGACTTTCACGTGGCGGCGAAGTTCTTTGGCTACTCCGAGCCGTTCCGGCAAAGGAGATTGCTCATGATTGGATAAATTTGTTAGGCCATGAGGGTCATCCGCACTGTGATCAGCATCGGCCTGGGGTTGGGGGGCGTCATCACCACCGCGGTGAGCGGCCTCAGTATGCAGCTGACTCCGGGTCAGCGCGCCGCATATTTCGCGGGTGTTGCTCTCATGGCTCTTGCCACGCTCAACAGCGAATTCGCCAAGTACTCCGCGCGCAAGCGAGAACAGATCGAGGCGATACTCGAGCTGATGGTCAACATGATCATTGGCGACAAGATGATGCGTACGACACGTGGCAGTGGCGTGCGGTGCAGTGTGGCTGCGCCGACGCCCTTCCCCTGGTCTCGTTTGAAGCTCAAGTACTTCGTCGGCAATTACTCGAAGAGCGAACGCAGACTTAGCTGGTACAAGGGGCAAGGCGTCATTGGCAGGGTCTTTGAGGATAAGCGAGCCTGTGTGGCCGACTTGACACACCTCCAAGGGAGGACATATGCGGAGGTAGCGGCCAGCAACGAGGGATCGCGCATGTGGGGCATCACAGAAGCACATTGGGAGGCAACTCGCCATGTCGCCACAGTCGTCGCGATCCCGATTCATAACAAGGCCGGCAAAGTAATAGGCGTGCTTTCTCTCGACGATACCAATCCTCGCGGTCGCAGCCTACTGCTTCGCGATCAAGAGAGGACGATAGAGATCATGGCAGGTTTTGCACAGTTGATTGGTCAGTACAACGCTTTATGAAGGACGGGGTGGGTGGTGATGAAGACAGCAAGGAATGGCGCGGCGCGCCCGTTACCTCCGGGAATGCAGTTCGTGGATCTCCCCTCTCCAAGAGAACAGAAGAAGGTTGCTCGAAACCTCGCCCGCGCCATCTTGAAGCACCCGACACGGTCGGCAGCCAGGGCGTTGGCGAAGAGATACCTCTCAAATTGACGTCCATCGCCGCCGTGAGTTTCTTTTGGCGGTGGCATCGACAAAGCTGTTCAAGGCGCGCAGAGGCCATACGCCATGGCCCTCTGCGCGCCTTCGCCGGCTGTCGTCAGCCCTTCTTCTGCGCCGGCGGGTACGGCGGAACGCCCGGCAGCGGGGTGTAGGGGACCTCGGGCAACGTGACGCCCAGCTCCTCGCTCCAGTCCACATACTCTTCAAGGACATCCGCCTTGAGATACTTGGCAGCCATGATCAAGTGCCCGAGGAAGTAGGCCAGGCTGCGCCGCATCTCTTGAAGGAGCATGTCTGGCGGCGTTGAGCCGCCCCACGCCCGCCCGCGGACCTGGTGGAAATAGGCCTGCGCCCGCGCCGCGAAGTAGCCCGCGTCCTTGCTGAGAAATGCGGCCAAGTCCAGGAGCTGCTCCTCCAGCGGCAGGCCACGTCCGAAATGTGGTGTAAATTCTCCTCCTGGTCGGTGAGCCGGTTCTACGCAGCCTGATCTCCCTCGGACGTAGTCTTTTCCCCGCTTGCTTCGTCTTTGGCCTTCTTCCACTGCCAG
>QGVC01000278.1 GCA_003242645.1 Pseudomonadota bacterium | reverse complement strand
TCGATCTTGATGACGTCGGCACCCATGTCGCCAAGGAATTGCGTCGCGAACGGGCCGAGTAGAACCGACGTCATATCGAGGACCCTGACGCCCTTCAGTGGTCCTCTCATTGGGCTTCGACCTCGCGTTTTTTCATGATCATCAGTGATGGCACGTGGCTCATGACAACTGAAGCACCCGCTTCAATAGTGCCGGTTCCCACAGTGCCAGTCAATGAAAGAGCATTTCACACAATGAAACGACCCAGAGCGCGAAGCGAGTTCTAAGCGCCCCGCGGAATTTGGAAGTAGGATTAGGATAAGCGAATAGAATAAGAGGATATTCGGCCCAAAATCGAAGCTTGCTAGCGTTCTACAGAGCAGTGGAGGTCGCCATCGTTTCAAGGCCGCCAGCTACATTCATCAAACGATTAAGGCGAAGAACAGCCACCACACTCAAGCTTCGATGACGTAAAGCAATCCAGACGGCACCTTTGGTTCGGCGCCATCTGGCTCCGCGCTCGCCTCATGAAGAGTTCAAGGACTCAGTATTGTCCTGGCTCGTCAGAGCCGGTGCCTCGCGTACGATTGCGCCGCTCGGCCATGAACTGATCGAATTCGGCTTTGTCCTTGGCCATACGTAGCCGGTCGAGGAAGATGCGGAACTCGCGCTGCTCCTCTTCAAGCCGGCGCAATGTCTCTTCGCGGTATTCGTCGAAGGCGCGATTTCCCGTTGAAGGATAAACGCGTCCCTGCAGCCCCCATTTTTCCCTCTTGCGCTCCCAGCGCTCCGCCATCCGGCTTTGCCAGCGCGCCCAGTCACCGTTCCGACCACATCCCATGCGTCCACTCCAGATCAGATAAGCCAGAATTGCGAGCCCGATAGGCCAGAAAACCGCAAAGCCCAGGACCATGACCGCAATCCAGGCCGGCTTTCCCCAGTCGTCCAGGCGTTCGATCACCTCCGCCATCTTACCTGTCCTCATGTAAATGTCATTTACATTTACATACGTGCAGTGAATGAGCCCCGGCGTCAAGAGGAGAGCCAAAAAAAAATCGCAAATCGTCTTGTCCTGAGTTGCGAGGGCTAGCCTGCTCAGCCCTGAGTGGCCGGACTCGTCGTTCCGAAGCCCAGACCTTGCAGGTAAATAAGTGTTGCCGCTTCGAGGAGCTCTTCCGGCGACATAGGGATGGCACGTCTCGCTGCATCGCCTCGGCCGAAAAGCGAAGCAATTCCGTGCGCCAACGACCAGATGTGCAGCGCCATCATCAAAGCGGGCGGGCGCTGCTGACCAGGTGGCAACGTAGCGACCAGCACTTCGCATGCCTCGCGCAGAACCGCGAAGGCGTTATCTGCCGCCTCTTGGACAGCCGGAAAATTCTTGAGATCGAGCCCTGACTCGAACATTGCGGAGAAGTACGCAGGCTCCGTGCGGGCAAAGCCAAGGTAGGCTCGACCTAGCCGATCGAAGGCCACCATGGGCGTGGGCCGGCCCTCGTCCCAGGCCTTGGCGAGCGCAGCTGCAAACTGCTCGAAGCCGCGGCGTGCGACATCCGCCATCAGCGCATCTCGATCGCGATAGTGGCGATACGGGGCCGCGGGACTGACCCCGGCGTAACGCGCAGCCTCGGCGAACGTAAAACCAGCCGGGCCCTTGTTCGAGATCAGATCGAGCGCAGCCTGAATGAGCGCCTCCCGCAAATTGCCGTGGTGATAACCGCGCCGGCGCCGATAATCTTCTTTCCAGCTCATGGCTTGGTTCTTACACCAGATGCTCGCCTGGAAACATGGGGCCGAGTGGCTGGCCAGACTCGCGAACCGACCTCAGCTCCCTTGGCGAAAGTTGGCGCGGGCGGGTTGAGATTGCGCTGGCGGAACACCGGAACGCGGCTGGTCAAGAAGGAGGCTGATCGGGTCTTCATCTGCTTCGTGTTTGCCATCCTGCCCATTAACCGCTGGTTTCCCATGTGGGAGCTAGACTTTCGCGGTGTTGGCCGCGCTCCGAAATTTCTCAGCGGCATCATCCATTTACTGCCACACTCCTCGGATCAACTGGAGATGTAGGTAGGAGTGAGGGGCGTACGCATGTGGCGTACTGGAAAACTCGGTTGGTTCGGGGCGATCGCTTCTTTATCAGCAGCCTCGGTGGCCGCGGAGCCGGTGAGGCTGGCGGGTGAGGCGATCCAAGCAACCGTTTCCGGTGCTATCGTCGAGCTCGACACTCCCCTCGGCACCAAAATCCCAGTCCAATTCTCCAAGAGCGGGCTCATGGCCGGCGAGGCCGGCTCCCTGGCCGGCTTTCTCGGTGCGGCCCGCGATCGCGGCCGGTGGTGGGTCGAGGGCGACCTGCTTTGCATGAAGTGGTTCAGGTGGTTTGAAGCCGAAACTCATTGCATGAGGCTGCGCCAGGACGGCACTCGCATATACTGGCACGAGCAGAGTGGCCGCAGCGGCACCGCAAGAATTGCCGGCAGGATCGAAGAAAAACCGGTTGCTCCGACTTACGTAACAGCTTCTGCTTCAATGAACCCTCCCAAAGCCGCCCCGACGCCGGAGCCGGTGGAGGGCACCGCAGGACAGTTCTCAAAGCCGACAGCCACAATTCCAGCACGGGCGGAGTCCCTTCAGGTCCGGCCGACGGTAGGGACACAAGTTCCTAAGTCAGACCTCCCTTCAAGTGCGGCGCCGACTCGCGCCGCCCGAGTTGCTCCTACAGTCGAGAGCCAAAGCACATCGGAACAGCCTAACCAGCTGCAGGCGAAAGCGCGCGCCGATGACGTGCACAACACAGTCCCACCGCAGCCGCGACGGGTCACCCGCTCTGCCTCTTCTGGCTCGGATGTGAGGGTGCCGAGCTTCAGCGTTATCCGTGTTGCGCAAGACGATGTGCTCAACGTCAGAGCCGGCCCGTCACAGCACCATCAACGCGTTGGTGCTCTCCCGCCGAATGCGCGCGGAGTTAGCATTGTCGGGCCATGCCAGGGGCTGTGGTGCCCGATTCGCCATGGTCGCCTGAAGGGTTGGGTCAATTCTTATTATCTCGCGGCGGAAATCCCCACCACATCCGCCATAGCCTCTCGCTGACAGCAACTTCTTGAACTCGCCGCGATTGCAAGGCGAGGCACGACGCGAGCCTTTCTATATTCCGCCTGTTTCTTCCGATGATTCGACAGATTACTTCGCGGACTTCTTTGGAAGACCTGCGACATTAGATGATCTCGATACCCACAAGTCGTCGCACTGTTGGCCAAGAGCAGTCGCAATTCGCGACCATTATCTAACGTGAGTTGATTCGCTGCTGGAGCACGTGTCGCGTTCATAGCATCGGACCCGGCTGAAAGTAGTACACGGATCAAGACGATGCCTCTCAGTGCACGAAAGCCAGACGCTTACGTCCCCGAACGAGATCACTTGGAGGAACAGCATCCGGAGCCGAATACCTCGTTTGCTGTCGATGAGACATTGGACGGGGAGGCCCCCGTCGAACATTGGCATGAGCTCCCCTGCCAGGTTGATTCCGCGAACCCCGCGTTCGAGCAGACGGAAGATCTGGACGCCTCCTTTCACGAGCAACTGGCGGCCCTCGTGCGAGCCTTGGGAGAGGAGCCGAAGTCACAGCACGAACTGTCAACCGCGCATGCTGCAGCGGATGTGACGGATCGGACCGAGGCACCTCAGTTGAAAGCGCAAGTTCCGGAGCAGAAGGGTTGGCTCCCGGATTGGAGACCTATCTCCCTGGCCGCCTTGAATGAGGCACTGGATGGCCGCGCTCGTGGCTTCGTAGCTGGGCTTGGCGCATCGATTGCCGTGGGAGCTGCCGCCCTTGCCCTTGCCGGTGGTATCGAGGAGCCGCCTCCAATGGCGAGCATCGAGGCTCAGGACAGTGTTCAGGTTGTTGCTGAAGCTCAAAGCGAAGCACCGAAAGTAGAAGCTCAAAGTGAGGCGGTGCAAGTAAGGGGGTCTACCGACTTGCCGTTGCGCGCGACCCTACCGGATGAGATCACCAACGCGCAGATCGAGCCGGGCAAGATCGGTGCAACCGAAGATGGCTCCGGGAGAAAATACGCCATCGCCGCGATACCCGGCACCATGGTCGTGCCGACTGCCGAGCTTCAGCAGGCGCCGGAGTTGCTTTCTTCCAATCAGCAATTGACGGAGTCGGCCGGTGCCGCTCCTGTCACGGAGGAAGCTAAGGTTGAGGGTAGCAATTCGCCTCAGAGTGAGGCTCCCGAGGAGGTGGCCCTGAGCTTCGAGACCACGGTCGAAGCGACTTCCGAGGAGGATTCGGAGTCGATGTCGTCCGTCGAGGACAGCACTTCGGAAACTGAGATAGCCTACGCGGTGAAATACGCGAATTTGAGGGCTGGTCCCACCAATTCGGCTGCTGTTCTCGCGATCATTCCTGAGGGCAGCCCGGTCGAAGTTATACAATGCAAGGCATGGTGCGAGGTGATCGCCCAAGGGCAACGCGGCTGGGTCTACAAGGATCTCATACGAGATCACAACGGATAACGGTCCTTCCGGCGACCCAGAGCGACCTGCCTGAGGGGGCTCTTTTCGTTTGGCAGTGCTTCGACGAGCTGCCACTCTCGGTCATAGCGTCTCCGCACTGAACGTATCGCAGGCCTGCATATCACCGCTCTCGAAACCGCGCCGGAACCAGCGGACCCGCTGGGCGGACGTTCCGTGTGTGGAAAGAATGGGTTGAAGATGTAAAGAATTATGTCGCCAACCCCGACGAGAAAGCGATTGCCGGGATAGTCCGGTATTGCGGCATTGCCCTGCGGAACAGGGACTCATCCCTTGTCTCCTTCAGCGACAAGGAAGAGCTGGCGCGGGTCCGTGAGAATTTCCTGAAAA
>QGVC01000014.1 GCA_003242645.1 Pseudomonadota bacterium | reverse complement strand
GGCTCGCGCTCCTCATGGCCGTCTGGTGGACCACCGAGCCAGTGCCAATTGGCATAACGTCCCTGATGCCAGTGATCGTGATGCCGCTGTTGGGCATCGGCGACATCGGTACGGCGGCAGCGCCTTATGCGAACCCGGTCGTATTCCTGTTTTTCGGCGGCTTTCTCTTGGCTGCCGCTGTCGAGAAATGGGGTTTACATCGGCGGCTCGCTTACGCTGCGGTTCGCGCCCTTGGCACTGGACCGCGGCGCCTCGTCCTGGGCGTCATGACGGCCAGCGGGCTCCTTTCGATGTGGATCAGCAATACTGCGACGGTGGTGCTTCTACTCCCCGTGGCGGTGTCCATCATCACGGCTCTCGAGGATGCGCACAGCCCGGAGGAGGTCTTACGACCGTTTGCGGTCTCGCTGCTCCTTGGGCTGGCCTATTCCGCGAGCATCGCGGGGATGAGCACACTGATCAGCAGCCCTCCCAATGCCATGCTCGCTGGCTATCTTCGGGAAAAGCACGGTATCGACCTGTCATTCGTCGCCTGGTCGGCCGTGGCGCTGCCGCTGGTTATCGTCTTTCTACCCCTTACATGGCTGGCGCTAACCCGGCTGGTATTTCCGATTCCAGCCACTGTTCCTGCAAGACTGAAAGGCGAGCAGCTAACCAAGCTGCTAGGGCTCTCCGGGCCTATGACATCGGCTGAGCGGCGTATTTTGTGTGTCTTCCTATCCGCCGCGCTGCTTTGGGCTACGCGGCCTCTGTTGAACCAAATCCCAGGGCTTGGCGGGCTCAGCGATCCCGCCATCGCCCTGCTGTGCGCATTGGCGCTTTTTCTCATTCCGAGCGGATCAACCAAAGGTCGCCGTTTCTTGATGAGCTGGCAGGAGGCTCAGAATATCCCCTGGCAGGTGCTGATTTTGTTCGGCGGCGGACTTTCTCTCGCTTCCGCTATGGAGCGCAGTGGTCTCGCGAGCTGGATCGGGGCATGGCTCGCAGGCTTCGGCGATGTGCCGACCTTCCTCTTCCTCCTGATCCTGATCGCGACTGTTCTCATGCTGACGGAGCTAGCCAGCAATACCGCTACTGTGGCAACCTTGCTGCCGATCGGTACAACGATTGCAGCCGCGACCGGGCACGACATCGTTTCGATTTCAGCCGCCATCACCATGGCCGCGAGCTGCACCTTCATGCTGCCTATGGCAACGCCGCCGAACGCGCTCGTCTTTGCGACAGGGCACGTGACCATCGCGGCCATGATCCGGGCCGGAATGGTAATGAATATTATCTCCATCGTGCTCGTGTCTCTTGCGGCCCTGACGCTGGCGCCGCTGCTGCCGCGTCCATGAGCATCGAGCACTCATCGCTCGCCGCAGTCTTGACCAAGCCTGCTCCTATGAGCAGTGCACCAACAA
Organism: Pseudomonadota bacterium; assembly: GCA_003242645.1. Next base: position 20,603 of record QGVC01000014.1, on the reverse strand, counting down.
ACACGGTGATGGCGAATGATGAACTTCATTCACAAGCAGCGCGGCGTGACGCGGCGGACTGTGCTCGTTTCTTGCCTCGGCGGGTTGGCTCTGACTGCATTTGCGGAGGCGCCAACAGCAGGTGAGGTTGTCCTACGCGAGGATCTCAACCCGGTATTCCAAGAACGCGGCTTCGCCGGAACCTTCGTGCTTTATGAGGCGAATACGGATCGACTCGTCTTGGTGAATGCGAAGCGGGCCGAAGAGCGTTTCGTCCCGGCCTCTACATTCAAGATTCCGAACAGCCTGATCGCCCTCGAAACCGGCGCTGTGAAGGACGTCGACGAGGTCATTCCTTATGGCGGCAAACCGCAGCTGATCAAAGCCTGGGAAAAGGACATGGCGATGCGGGAGGCGCTTCCGGCATCGAATGTGCCCGTCTACCAGGAGCTCGCGCGCCGCATCGGTCTGGAGCAATACCGCGCCTGGCTTGAGCGGCTCGACTACGGCAATCGCGAAATCGGGACGGTGGTTGATCGATTTTGGCTCGACGGACCGCTCAAGATCAGCGCAGTCGAGCAGGCCAAGTTCGTAGCACGGCTCGCGCAAGGAAAGCTGGATGCAAGTGCAGAGGCGCAGGCTCAAGTGAGAGAGATTTTGCGCCTCGAAGAAAATGACGGCGCCGTTCTCTACGGCAAGACGGGCTGGGATCAGAAGGTCGGGTGGTGGACCGGATGGGTCGAACGCGAGGGCAAAATATTCGCGTTCTCGCTCAACATGCCGATGGAGAAGCTGGCCGACGCGCCCAAGCGAATCGAGATTGGAAAAGCCCTGCTCGCCAAGCTTGGCGTTCTCTGATGGCCGGCATTTCTCAGGCTAGCCGCCAAGCCATGTTTCAATGACGGTCAGTTCGGGCGTCAAGGCCACGAGATCTGCACGGGCGCCGGGCTGGAGAACTCCTCGCTCGTGCTCCAGTCCGAGAAAGCGCGCCGGGGTGAACGACGCGGCGCGCAGGGCGTCCTCCAACGGAATGCGGGCCAGGTTCACCGCGTTTCGCACCGCTGAGGCCATGTCGAGGTGCGCACCGGCGAGCGTGCCGTCTTCCGCGGTCAGCCGTCCGTTCTGAAGCCTGATCGTACGGCCCATCAGCTCGAATTTATCGATCGATGCTCCAACAGACGGCATCGCATCAGTCACAAGCGCAATGCCATCCGCGCCCTTGGCAGCGAATGCAGCGCGAACGCTGATCGGGTCCACGTGAATGCCGTCCACAATTAAGCCGGCGGTTAGTCGCGGCTCTGCGAGCGCCGTGCCAACAATACCCGGCGCGCGACCTGCCAGCGGAGGCATGGCGTTGAAGAGATGCGTCACACCCGTCAAACCTTCATCGATGGCGTTCAAGAGAATGTCGGCGGAGGCTTCGCTGTGGCCCGCGGATACTCGCACGCCCGCATTCGCTAGCTGGCGAATAAAGCCTTTCGGCACACATTCTGGCGCAAGTGTAATCAGCGATGTTCCGGCGCTGCCGAGCTCAGCCAGCCAGTCGAGATCATCCATCGTAGCCTGCGAGATGCGATCAGGGCGATGCACCCCCGGCCTTGCAGGGCTGATGAAGGGGCCCTCCAAATGGAGGCCCAGCACACCATCGTGACCCGCCGCCTCGCGCGCCGCCGCGATGGCCACTTGGGTCTGCTCACGCGTATCGGTGATTAGGGTTGGTAGGCAGGCCGTCGTACCGAAACGGCGGTGCGCCTGCGCAATGGCCCGCATAGCGTCCGGCGTCGGGTCGTCATTGAGCAGCACGCCGCCCCCGCCGTTCACCTGCAGATCAATGAAACCCGGAGCGAGGATCGAATTCGCGGGAAGCCGGTGCTGGGGCCAATCTGACGGAACATCACCCCACGCCGCCAGCCCCCGGATGCGGCCTTGCTCGATCAACACTGCCGCGTGCCGGTGCCACGACCGGCCATCAAACACACGATCAGCAAGGATGGCGTGCCGATCGTGTTTCTCCATCGCGAAGGTCATAAGCTCTTAAAGCATCTTCACGTGCCGCACGCCGGTGCGGCCCTGTAGCGCACGCTCACCTACTCCCTCAGCTTTCCCGTTGAGATTGTTTATTCAAAAGCATCACAACTCACAGCAACACCAGCTTACGGCATCCTTAACACTGCTGACGCGTTAGCAAGCAAGCCACGTGCCTATGTAATCGCCCGAGGAGCAGATGCGCACCGAGCAGCTCAGCCCGCGATATTTGGATCTTGACGCCTGGCCCACCAGCGAGGTCGTTGCGGCGATGTACGAGGGCCAGCTGGCGGCAGCAGCCGCAGTGCGCGGGGCGCTCGATGCCATCGCCGCTGCCGTCGATGATGCTGTGCCGCCCCTTCGCCGCGGCGGACGCATTGTTTACGTCGGCGCGGGTACCTCGGGCCGCATCGGTGTGCAGGACGGGACCGAGCTGCCGCCGACCTACGGGTGGCCTTCGGACAGGGTGATCTTCTCGATGGCTGGCGGACTGGGCGCGCTGGTCCAGAGCGTCGAGGGAGCCGAAGACAACGAGGCTGCTGGCGCACAGGCCATGACCGATGCAGGCATCGGGCCGGACGACGTCGTGATCGGCCTCGCGGCCAGCGGAACGACGCCTTACACCATCGGTGCCCTCAAAGCTGCTGGTCAGCTGGGCGCGCTGACCATCGGCGTTGCCAACAATCCCGGAACACCTCTCCTTGAGGTCGCACGTCATCCGATTCTGGTTGAAACGGGACCAGAGGTCATCGCCGGCTCTACCCGCATGAAGGCCGGAACAGCCCAGAAGATCGTGCTCAATCTCTTCTCGACGGCTGTGATGGTGAGGCTCGGCCGGGTCTACCACGGGCTTATGGTCCACATGCGTGCCAGCAACATCAAGCTGAGGCGGCGCGCTGAGCGGATCGTGCGGGAAATCGTCAATTGTTCAGCGGAAGATGCTGCGCGCTTCGTCGAGCAGGCAGACGGCGACGTGAAAACAGCCATCCTTCTTGGCCTCGGCCTGAATGCCACCGAAGCTGCTCAGGTCTTGGCGCGGCACGACGGCAATCTCCGCGCGGCAATTAGTGAGCTTGCTCCGTGAGCAATGGCGCGAACAGACCTGCAACTGCCATGGCGCGGGAAATCGCCGAAATTCCCGCAGCTGCCGCACGCCTGATCGGCCGTTCGGATGAGATTGCCGCAATCGCTGATCGCATCCGCGCCTTCCGCCCGCGGGCTGTGGTCGTATGCGGCCGGGGCAGCTCCGGCAACGCAGGTGTGTACCTCCGCTATCTCATCGAAACGCAGATGCAGCTGCTCGTCTCATCGGCCGCCCCGTCGATCGTCACGGCCTACCGGCGAACACCTGACATGCGTGGCGCATTTTTTGTGCTGATCTCGCAGTCAGGGCGCAGCCCAGATCTTGTTTCGACAACGGAAGTTGCTCGGGAGGCGGGTGCGCTGACGCTGGCAATCATCAACGACGATCGCTCACCCGCGGCAGATGCTGCTGACCTGGTGCTGCCAATTGGTGCTGGTCCAGAGCATGCGGTGGCCGCAACGAAGACTGTTGTTCTTTCCATGATCGCCGGCGCCGTGCTCGTTGCTGGCATCACGCCTGACGGCGGCTTACGGGATGGTTTGCGGCGGTTGCCGGAGCGTTTGCAATTGGCACTGGGCTGCGACTGGTCGCAGTGGGGTAACAGTCTTGTTTCAGCCCCCGCTGCCTTCGTCGCGGCGCGTGGCTACGGCCTTGGGACCGGTCGCGAGATCGCGCTCAAAGTGACTGAGACGCTCCGGCTACCTGCCCTCGGCTACAGCGCCGCCGAGCTGCGCCACGGTCCCCGAGCTGCAATTACGCCGGATACGCCGGTGCTCGTGTTACGCCAAAACGACGAGACGGCCTCCGGCGTTGATCTGCTGGTTCATGACCTGCGTGAGGCCAATGAAACAGTATTTCTAGCCGGCGGACCAGAATGCACTCTGCCCTGGATCGGCGACGATCACCCTGCATTCGACCCGATCGTGATGCTGCTTCCAGCCTATAAGGCGATCGAGGCGGCTGCTCGCCAGCGAGGCCTCGACCCCGACCGGCCGGAGCACCTCAGCAAGATCACGCAGACGCTCTGACGCGGCGGCCGTCGCAAACGCTAGTTGCCCAGCGCCTTCAACATCAGGCTGTTCACGCGCGTTGCAAAAGCAGCAGGATCGACCGGCGGTTCGCCGTCAAGGATACGGGCCTCGTCGAGTAGCAGATGCGCCCATTCCGCGGCCTCCGCCGCGCCATTTTCTGCGATACGGCGCCCGATGGCGCGGATCAGCGGATGATTCGGGTTGATTTCAAGCACGGGCCGCGACTTGCCGCCGGGTTGCTGGCGCTGCAACAACCGTCCCAGCCCCAGGTCCGGACCGCCGCGCGGCGCCACCAGGCAAACAGCACTCTCGGTCAGCCGTTTCGAAGCGCGCACATCGGTGACCGCATCCTCCAGGGCCTTTCGCAATGCATCGACCAGCCCCTTCACATCCAAGCTTTCGGCGGCCTGCTCCTGAGCCTTGGCTTCATCCGTCAACGGAATGGCCGAGAGATCGACCTCGCCCTGGCTGAGAGAGCGGAACGGCTTGCCGTCGAACGTGAGGCCTAATGCCGTCCAGAAGTGATCTATGGCGTCCGTGAGCAGGAGCACTTCGACACCACGGGCCCGCGCGGCCTCGAGCTGCGGGCTGGACGCAAGGCGGCCCACATCATCGCCCGCGAGGAAATAAATCTCCTTCTGGTTAGGCCGCATGTTCGCGACGTAGTCCGCCAGCGAGCGCCAACCATCACCCGCCGTGCTGCGGAACCGCGACAGCTTGAGGAGCTGCTCCTGCCTCGCAAGGTCTTCGTAAATGCCTTCCTTCAAGACCGCGCCGAAAGTCTCGAAAAAGGTCTCGTACCCTTTCGGATCCCGCGAGGCGAAAGATTCAAGCTCTGAGAGAACCCGGCTCGTAACCGCGTTCTTAATTTGCGAGAGGATCGGGTTCTTCTGCAGCATCTCGCGCGAGATATTGAGCGGCAAATCCTCGCTATCGATCACGCCGCGGATGAACCGCAGATAGCCCGGCAGCAGCCCCGCATCGTCAGTGATGAAGACGCGGCGAACGTAAAGCTTCACGCGCCCTTTCCGATCCGGGTCGAAAAGATCATATGGCCGCAGCTTGGGCACGAACAGCAGCACGGCATAGGACTGGCGGCCCTCGGCCTTGTAGTGAATGGTCAGCGCCGGCTCGTCGATGGTGTTCGTCAGTGAACGAAGGGCCTGCGTGTAATCCTCGGGCTTAACCTCGTTCTTCGAACGGTGCCAGAGTGCACTGGCGGTGTTGATCTGTCGCGGCGCCTCGCCCGGGAGCTCCAGCTCGATGGGGAACAAAATGTGATCCGAATAGGCGCGGACGATCCGCTCGATCTCGTCGCGTTCGAGGAAGACGCGCGCGTCAGATTTGAGCTTCAGCTTGACTGATGTCCCTCTGGGGGGCAGCCCACCGCCCGCCGGTTCCGCCGGAGCAATGGTGAACCCTGATAGCCCATCGGACTTCCAGACCCAGGCCTCGTTGGAGCCTGCCCGCCGGCTCGTGACCTCGATGCTGTCGGCGACCATGAAAGCGGAGTAAAAGCCGACGCCGAACTGACCAATGAGCCCGCTTCCATCACCAGACTGCTGCAGTTTCTCGAGGAACGCCCGCGTGCCGGATCGCGCGATGGTGCCAAGATTCTCGGCCAGCTCCTCGCGATCCATGCCGATGCCGTTATCGGTGACAGTCAGTGTGCCCGCTGTCTTGTCAGGACGGATGGTAATGCGCAGCCGATCATCGGTGCCGAGCAATTCAGGATGCGCAATGGCTTCGTAACGAAGCTTGTCGCAGGCGTCGGATGCGTTGGAAATCAGCTCTCGAAGGAAGATCTCGCGGTCCGAGTAGACTGAATTGACCATGAGGTGGAGCAAGCGGCTCACCTCGGCCATGAAGGGTCGCGTTTCCGCCGCCATTGTTTCCGTCACCATGTCAGCTGTGGGCCCCCTTCAGCCTGTGCGGATTTATAGTGCGGATGTAGGTTAGTGGCGCAACCTCTTACAAGACCAGCAATAAAATTGAGTTACGGTTTCGGAGCGAGCAGCCTACTTGATCTCAGGCTCGCGTACCGCTGTAAGGCCCGGCCCTGGCACGCGCCTCCGGCGGCTTGGGGGCCGTGGAACCCGGAGACATCCAGGGGGCCGGGCCGGGGCAACCCTGTGAGGCTGGCGCTGATTCGCGGCAAGACAGCGGCACAGCTGTGGCGCGGTCAGCAGCTTGGCAGAGTTGTATCAGCCATCTTGCAAAAAAGGAATGGCCCGGTCCATGAGGGGAAGCTCGGGGGGGACGTTCGGGGGCGATCATCCGAGCTATGGACCGGGCCAGCGGCAATGGTCAGCATTCATACCCATCAATGGGGCGCCGTATTGGAAGCACTGTGGCCGGGATGTGAAATTGATTGCAGATTGTTGCAGATCGCCCTCAATCGTCGTCAGCCGCTTGAAATTCACCAGGGGTCAGGCGACATTGAAGTGAAGCACGCGTTGAGGAGGCGCTGTTGAGCGATTCCGAGCCGATAGTTCTTCGCCCGAGCCAGGCGGGCGCTTCAGTTCCTGGCACAGGTCAGCTTCACCAGGGCACTCCAGCCCAGGTCGTCTATTTCGATCGCCGTGAGCTGGATGACATCCTCGCCGTCTATGGCCGCAAGGTCGCGGCCGGCGAATGGCGCGACTACGCCATCGATATCGGGCGGGACAAGGCCGTTTTTTCCATATTCCGGCGCGCGAGTGAGTGCCCGCTCTATCGGATCGAAAAGAACCCGAAACTCGCCAGAAAACAGGGGGCGTACAGCGTCATCGCCGCCGGCGGGCTGATCCTGAAACGCGGGCATGACCTGCGCCGCGTGTTGGGTGTGCTCGAGAGGCGGTTAAGGGTGGTGGAGCACTGAGCTCCGCGGTTCGGGCGATCAAGCGGAAACTCTACTCTGGAGAGCGAATTTGCAGGCCAGCAGCGAGCTCCGTGCGAGCTGACTAGTTCGCAGATTCCCCGGCGCGCATTGCCTCCACACGCGCGATCAGCTCCTCTACCTTCGGCAGAATGTCTTCGACGATCGCTGCCACGCCAGCGCTGTTCGGGTGCATCCCATCGTCGAGGTTCAGCTCGGGCCGTAGCGCGACGCGCTCGATGAAGAACGGATACAGCAGTGCGCCATGACGTTCGGCGAGCTCCGGATAAATGGCGTCGAACTTCTTGACATAATCGTCACCCCAGTTCCGCGGAGCCATCATGCCGGCGATCAGCACGGGAACGCCCCGAGCGTCGAGCCGGGTGAGAATTTCATCGAGATTGCGGCGTGTTTCCGCCGGATCGACGCCGCGGAGCGCGTCATTCGCGCCCAGCGCCACGATTGCCGCGTCGGTATCCTCGGGAAAGGCCCAATCGAACCGCTCTAAACCCGCCGCCGTGGTATCGCCCGAAACACCTGCATTGATCACCTCGACGGCGTACCCTTTGTCTCGCAAGGCCTTCTCGAGTTGCGCCGGGAATGCCTCGCTTGGCTTCAACCCGTAGCCGGCCGTGAGACTGTCGCCGAAAGCGACGATACGGATGGGTTCGGACTGCGCATTCGCATCTCCCGGATTTGCGACGAGCATCAGGCAGGCGTTGACGAGGGCAGCAAGCATGCTCACTTGTGCCAATGCGCGTGCTGCAATCCAGCGCCTCATCGTATCGTCTCCCGTACCGATCACTTTCCGGTCAACAGACTCGTCGCTCGGTAGATAGCCAAGTAGACACCGCCCTCGACAGACACAAGCTTCTGGAGACCTTCGTGCCGGCACCCACAGCACCGCTTATTGCCCTTCACGATGTCAGGCTGACGCTCGTCAGCCGCGCAGGCCCGGTCGAGATCTTGCGAGGCATAACCTTGGAGATCGGCGCAGGTGAGGCGGTCGCGGTCGTGGGCCCTTCCGGATCCGGCAAGACCTCTTTGCTGATGGTGATGGCCGGTCTGGAACGCGCGACAAGCGGCTCGGTGAGAATTGCTGGCCACGACTTCACTAAGCTCGGAGAGGACGAGCTGGCGCTCATTCGGGGCCGCGAAATCGGGATTGTCTTTCAGTCCTTCCACCTTGTCCCGACCATGACGGCGCTGGAAAACGTGGCGCTGCCCTTGGAATTCGCGGGAAATCCCGACGCTTTCCGGATCGCCGAAGAAATGTTGGCCGAAGTGGGGCTCTCGCACCGCACCGACCATTTCCCCGCGCAGCTGTCGGGCGGCGAGCAGCAACGCGTTGCTCTGGCGCGCGCGCTCGCACCGAAGCCAAAGATTCTTTTGGCAGACGAGCCCACCGGCAATCTTGATGGCAAGACCGGCAATCAAATCATCGAGCTGCTGTTCGACTTGCACCGGCGGCGTGGCGCGACCCTGGTGCTCATCACCCATGACCAAGCATTGGCTAAGCGCTGCGGGCGCACGGTGCGCATGGCCGATGGCCGGATTATAGCGGACAGCGCGGAAGTCGAGGCTGCATGACGAGCGCTGACACAACGATCCCAACGGAACTTGGCCGGCCACGATCGGCAGGGGCGCAGGTCCTCCGCTTGGCTCTGAGGGAGCTTCGGAGCGGCATCTCCGGCTTTTACGTTTTCATCGCCTGCGTCGCCCTCGGCGTGATGGTGATTACAGCCGTTGGGGCGCTGACCGACTCGCTGCGTCGCGGCTTCGAGGAGCACGGCGAGCTGTTGCTGGGCGGCGATGTCGTCCTGTCGCGAGCACACCGGCCGGCCGAGCCACAGGAACGGCGTTGGCTGGAGGCGCAGGAGCGCGTCGCCGAGATGGCGACCATGCGCACCATGGCGCGGCGAGTGGATGGCCAGGACCAGGCGCTCGTGGAGCTGAAGGGGGTCGACCCCGCCTATCCGCTCGTCGGAAGTGTCACGCTCCAAGGTGGCGCTGATTTCGCCGAAGCCATCCACAAGAAGGGCGGCGCCGTGGTCGCGCCGATCCTGCTGGAACGCCTGGGGGTGAAAGTCGGAGACAGCATCTCGATCGGCTCCATCTCCGTGCCGATCACCGGCGTCGTCGAAGATGAGCCCGACAACATCAGCGATAACCTGACCTACGGCCCGCGCATCTTCCTATCCCTCGATAAAATGCGGGAAACGGGCCTCGTCCAGCTCGGCAGCCTCATCCGCTGGCGGTATGCCCTGAAGATCGCTAATGGCCGTGCGAGCGATGAGCAGTTGGCCCAGTTTCGCGACCAGCTCGAGGCGGCGCTACCGGAACACGGCTTCTCGGTGCGGGACCGGCGCGATCCATCCCCGCGCATAACCCGTTCCATTGAGCGCCTTCGCGAGTTCCTGACGTTGCTTGGCCTCACGGCATTGCTCGTCGGTGGTGTTGGTGTGGCGAATGCGGTCGCCACGTTCATCGACCGCCGGCGGAAGGTCATCGCAACGTTCAAGAGCCTCGGCGCGACCAGCGGCATGATCTTCGGGGTTTTCCTCACGCAGGTCATGCTGATCGCTGCCATCGGCGTGCTGATCGGCCTCGTTCTGGGTTTTCTTGTTCCTGTCGCAGCAAACGCCATCTACGGCGATGCACTGCCCGTCAGCATCTCGGTGATCATCAGCCCCTGGAGCATTGTTTCTGCGACGGCCTACGGTTTCCTGGTGGCTCTGATGTTTACGCTGTGGCCATTGGGGCGAGCGGAGCTGGTTCGCGCGGGAGTGTTGTTCCGGGATGAGGTGGCGCCTGAGCAAGTCCGCCCTCGGCCGCGAGTGATCGCCCTGACGGTCGCCGCCATCGCAGCGCTCGTCCTCCTTGCAGTCCTATCGTCGGACTCGCGCTGGATCGCGACCTACTTCTGCCTTGGGTTGACAGCGGTATTCGCGCTCTTCACAGGGCTTGGAAAGCTCATCGCTGGTCTCGCGCGCCGTGCTCCGCGCTCTCGTATTCCCGAAGTTGCGCTTGCCATCGGGAACTTGGGAGGCCCCGGAGGGCTGACTCATTCAACGGTCCTGTCGCTTGGCGCGGGCTTGTCATTATTGGTGGCGGTCGCTCTGACGGATCACTCCATTGTTCGGGAGCTGACAACTCACCTTCCCGAGACGAGCCCGACGTACTTCGTGCTCGACATCCGCAGGGACGATGCCACGCCGTTCCGCGAGCTCGTCAATCGTGTGGCGCCCGGCTCTGAAATCCGCGATGCTCCAATGCTCAGAGGCCGCCTCGTGGAGCTTGGCGGCAGGCCCGTGGATCAAATCAAGCCGCCGCCCGAGGCCCAATGGGTGCTGAGCGGCGATAGAGGGCTAACTTACTCCGAGACCGTGCCCGAAGGCTCTCGGATCGTTGCCGGGGAATGGTGGCCCCAGAATTACGACGGCGAACCGCTGGTTTCATTCGAGGCTGAGCTTGCTGGCCACCTCGGCGTCGGCCTCGGTGATACCGTCACGGTCAACGTGCTTGGCCGCAACGTCACTGCGCGCATCGCCAGCTTGCGCGAGGTTCAGTGGGAATCTCTCGCTATCAATTTCGTGATGGTCTTCTCCCCCAACGCGCTACGGGCTGCACCTCATAACCTTCTGGCCACCATCACACTGCCGCCCGATGCTGATCTGGCCAAGGATGCAGAGCTGGCCCGCGCCATTTCGAACACCTTCCCTTCGGTGACGGCGATCCGCGTCAAAGACGCGATCGACGCATTCAGCGAAGTTTTTGAGAAGGTCATGATCGCTGTTCGCGCGGCGGGGAGTATCACCTTATTGGCAGGCGCGCTCGTCTTGGCGGGTGCGTTGGCGACTGCACAGCGGCGCCGTATCAAGCAAGCGGTCATTCTGAAGACGCTGGGGGCTATCCGACGCCGGATACTCCTTTCCCATTTCGTGGAGTACGCCCTTCTGGCCTTAGTAGTCGCAGCGGTAGCGGCACTGCTCGGCACCGTTTCGGCGTGGGTTGTAGTAACCCAGGTTATGGAGATCGACTTCACATTTTCGTTAACAGCGGTCTTGGGTGCCCTTGCTCTGGCATTGCTACTCTTGATGGGATTCGGCGGACTCGGCACTTGGCAAGTGCTGCGGGCGCCCGCGGTGCCTTATCTGCGATCTGAATGAGGGCGATGTGGGCAGCCTGAGCCTGTTCATCGAGCTTGCGTCCAGGTGGCTCAGCCAATAATTTCCTGCAACGTCGAGACGACGGGCACGCGCCGCCTTGAAAGCGTCGCGCGTGCAGGTCATATTGCAGCCAATAGGTTTTGGGTGCTCGAATCAGCGACCAAAGGATAGACAATGGCTCAATTCGACAGCAGGTATGCGCAAGCCGCCACCGCCGCCCGCGCGGGCGTAGCGGTCGACGAGGGCCTCCGCGCGTACATGGTCTCCGTCTACAACTACATGGCGGCCGGAGTGGCCCTTACCGGCGTGGTCGCCTACATGTTGTTCAGTGCTGCCGTCACGGGCGATCCGGCTTCGGCGGTTGCCCGGCTGGGCAATGGCATCATGCTGACGGAGTTTGGGCGGCTGCTGTTTGTCAGCCCGCTGCGTTGGGTGATCATGCTGGCTCCGTTGGCCTTCGTGTTCTTCCTGTCCTTCCGCGTCTATCAGATGAGCGTCAGCGCGGCGCAGATCGCGTTCTGGCTCTTCGCTGCCGCGATGGGCGCGTCGCTATCGACAATCTTCCTTGTATTCACAGGCGCTTCGATCACCCGCGTGTTTTTCATCACGGCGGCTGCGTTCGCGAGCCTTAGCCTGTGGGGCTACACAACCCGCAAGGATCTGTCCGGTTGGGGCACCTTCCTGTTCATGGGCCTGATCGGCATCATCATTGCCGCGCTGGTCAACCTCTTCCTGCAGTCGAGCGCGCTGCAGTTCGCGGTTTCCGTGATGGGCGTGCTGGTGTTCGCTGGTCTGACGGCCTATGACACCCAGCGGATCAAGGACGGCTACTACGCGGTTGTGGGCAGCGCCGAGATGGCTGCAAAGTCGGCCATCATGGGTGCTCTGAGCCTCTATCTCGACTTCATCAATATGTTCACCTCGCTGCTCTATCTGTTCGGCGAGCGCGAGTGAGAACAACGGTTGATGTAACGATGAAAGGAAGGGCCCCGCCAAACGGGGCCCTTTTCATATGAACAGAGCAATGGAGGTGGGTACCGCCCTCACCTGATCTCGTCGATCTCGAAGCGGTACTTGGTATTGCAGAACTCGCACGTGACCGTGATGGCTCCGTCCGCCTCGCGCATGTCCGCTAGCTCGTCTGCACCGAAGCTCCCAAGAAGATTGCTCACCCGATCCCGGGAGCAGCGGCAATGCTCCTCCAGGCTAACAGACGGGAAGGCGCGCACGCCTTCGTCCGCAAACAGCCTGTAAAGCAGCCGCTCAGGCATAAGCGTCGGATCGAGCAGCTCGTGGTCCTCCACGGTCTCGGCCAAGGTGCGAGCGCTGGTCCACCGGTCGTCCTCTTCCCCCAACAGCAGGCCCTCGTTCTCGTCGTTGGAGGTGGCCCCCTCCTCGAGCGGCGGAACGTACTGAACAAGTAAGCCGCCGGCCCGCCACTGCCATGTGCCTCCCGCATAATGGCGGGCAACCGCTAGCCGGAGAAAAGTAGGTATTTGCTCTGACTGCCGGAAATAGACCCGGGCTGCGTCGCTGAGCCCACAGCCATCGAGCGGCACGATGCCTTGATAGCGATCGAGGTCACCACCTGGGTCAATCGTCATAGCTAGGTGACCATTCCCGAGAAGACGACCCGGCTCGTTCCACCCGACGCGCCCGAGCCCCTCGACCTTCTCTCTGTCGAAGCTGGCGTAGCCCCGCACGCGACCAGGCTCCTCGAAATCGACAACCAGAAAGCTAATCGGCCCATCGGTCTTCGTCTGGAGAATGAGCCGCCCGCCGTAGGCACTGTCGAATTTGAGCGAGGAGCCCAGCAAAGCGGTCAGCGCCACGGCTTCTCCGAGAACGCGGCTTACGGGCTCCGGATAATCGTGCCGGTTGAGAACGCTGTTGATCACTGGGCCGAGGCGCACCAGCCGTCCGAAGACACCGGACTGCTCTGTCCGGAACGGCATGATCAGGTCATCTGCCGTCTTTCGCAGCCCACCCGTGTTGGTGAGCATGAGGCGTTCTGCCATTCAATCCTTCCCAAGGCACCATGCAAGAATTGCTTTTTGTGCATGGAGCCTGTTTTCAGCTTCGTCGAACACGACGGACTGCGGTCCGTCAATCACTTCCGCGCTGACCTCGTTACCGCGATAAGCCGGAAGGCAATGCATGAATATGGCGTCCTTGCTCGCCTTATTCATCAGCTCGCCGTTGACGGCATATGGTCCCAGGATCTGCTTCCTCCGGGACGCATCGGTATGGCCCATTGAAACCCACGTGTCTGTAACGACGCAGTCGGCCCCAGCCACGGCCTCTTCGGGGTCGTCGGTGACAAGCACATCAGCTCCCTCCGACTTGACCCAGTCGAGCACCTGCTTCTCAGGCCGAAGCTGGGCGGGCGACGCGATCCGCAGGCGGAACCCGAACCGCGCAGCAGCGTGCATCCAGGAGGTCGCGACGTTGTTGCCATCCCCAACCCACGCGACCGTCTGACCCTTTATCGGCCCCTTGTGCTCCTCGAAGGTCATGATGTCGGCGATGACCTGGCAGGGATGGCTCTTGTCAGTCAGCCCATTGATCACGGGAACCGAGGAATACTGGGCCAACTCGAGCACGCTCTCGTGCTTGTTGGCACGGATCATGATCACATCGATGTAGCGCGAGAGGACGCGGGCCGTATCCGCAATGGACTCCCCCCGCCCGAGCTGCAGATCCGTATGGTTGAGTGCGATGGTTTGGCCGCCGAGCTGACGCATCGCCACATCGAAAGACACCCGCGTGCGCGTCGATGGCTTCTCGAAAATCATCACCAGCACGGCGTCCTCGATGCCCTCGGGCCGGAGCGATGCAGGCACCACCTTGCCGGCTCGCTTCATCTCGTGGGCCGTATCAACGATCCGCCGCAGGGTTGCCGAGTCGATGTCTCCAATGTCGATAAAATGGCGTGGCGCCATGACGGGACCTCAGGTGGCGGGGCGAATTCCGCCGCATGGTTAGGACGTCGACACACGCCGGAGCGCCCGCGAAAGACGCGCAATGCCCTCAGACAGCTCCGTGTCTGTAATGTTGAGGGGCGGCAGAAGCCGCAGAACGTTTTCGCCGGCCGTCACCGCAAGCAGCTTCTCCGCGGTGCAGGCTTTGAGCACGTCGGCCACTGGCGGCTTCACGCGAATGCCGGTGAGAAGGCCGAGACCGCGGATTTCCTCGACGACGTCAGGGTGCTCGTCCTTGATCCGTGCGAGCTCCTGCTTGAAACGGTTGGCCTTCTGCTGAACCGCCTCCAGGAACCCTGGCTCGAGAACGACGTCCAGAACGGCGTTGCCGACCGCCATAGCGAGCGGATTGCCGCCGAAGGTCGAGCCGTGAGTTCCGGGCACCATGCCCTTCGCGGCCTCCGCGGTGGCAAGAAACGCTCCGACAGGAAATCCCCCCCCAAGGCCCTTGGCGATGGCCATCACATCCGGCGTGATCCCCGCCCACTCGTGCGCGAAAAGCTTGCCCGTGCGGCCGAACCCGCACTGGACCTCGTCGAGCACGAGCAGCAGTCCGTGCTTGTCGCATAGCTCGCGCAACCGCCGGAGATCCTCCGGGGGGACGACCCGAATGCCGCCTTCGCCTTGTACAGGCTCAATCATGATGCCCGCCGTTTCGGGGCCGATCGCTGCTTCAACGGCAGCCATGTCGCCCAGCGGCAGCACGTCGAAGCCAGGCATCCGCGGACCGAAGCCGTCGAGATACTTCTCATTGCCGGCCGCAGCGATGGTCGCGAGTGTCCGGCCGTGGAAGGCACCTTGGAATGTGATGATCCGGTAGCGCTCGGGCCGGCCGCAGACGTGGTGATAGCGGCGCACGAGCTTGATGGCGCCTTCACAGGCTTCGGCCCCCGAGTTGCAGAAGAAAACTTTTTCCGCGAACGTTACCGCGCACAGCCGCTCAGCAAGGCGCTCCTGGCCTGCGATCCTGTAGAGGTTCGATGTATGCCAGACCCTGTGCGCTTGTTCCGTAAGCGCCTGAACCAGCTTGGGATGTGCGTGGCCCAGCAGGTTGACGGCCACCCCGCTCGCGAAATCGAGGTAGCGCTCGCCGGTCGTCGAAATGAGCCAAGAGCCTTCGCCTCGCTCGAAAACGATGTCCTGACGCGCGTAGGTGTCCATCACTGCAAGGGATGGACCACTCGATGCCGAGACGGCGGTCAGATTCGTAGCCGGCGCGGGCTGCGACATGGCTGGCAGCTCCTGTAGCGGGAAAGCAAAAGAGCCGCCCTCGCGTGGCGGCCCGGTGCTTTATGCATACAACCCGCGATCCTTGGCTGTCAACGAGATGACACGCAGACTGAGCTTACGCGAGGCCTGACGCGCAAGCCCCGGCGACGCAAACATACAGCGAACTCAATCTTCCACGTTGCACGAACGACACGATTCCACCTTAATGGACGGGGTTCGGGCCCTCCACGCCTTGTCGTCTGAAATCGCTATGTTGTAGCTTGGTCGACGCCCGCCACACGATATGGCGGTGCGGCGCAAGTCCGCGTCGCGAGTATTTGGGTCGTCTCAAGTCCTACCATAGTACCCACGCGCCCAGTCGGCGCGAGTTCGTCGAGTACCCCCAGTTCAAGCGTCTGTAACGGCCAAGCTGCGTGCCGGTGTTGCGTTGCGCCCGTTCGCGTATCGCACGCCTCGCTGCTTGCCCGCTTGTTCCGGTGCGCGTCCCGCGGATCGGATGTGATCTGATTCTGTAAGGAGCGACAAGATGGGCTGGACGGAAGAGCGCGTCGAACAGCTGAAGAGACTCTGGGCGGAAGGGTTGAGCGCCAGCCAGATCGCCGCGCGGCTCGGAGGTGTCACGCGCAACGCCGTGATTGGTAAAGTGCACAGGTTGGGTCTGTCCGGTCGGGCGACCACCTCCCGCATAAAGACCCATCGCGCGCGCCCCCGCACGTCATCTGGCTCCACCGCGAAGCGCGGCGTCTCGAAAACACGCTTCGGCACCATCGGAAACCCTGCGTTCCGGGCGCTCTATCAACCGGATGTCGATAATTATATTCCGCCAGCTGAGGAGCTCGTCATTCCTCCCGAGGAGCGCAAGACGCTGCAAATGCTCACGGAGTCGAGCTGCCGCTGGCCGATTGGTGATCCGCAGTCACCTGACTTCCACTTCTGCAATCGCAATAAGGTGCCTGGTCTGCCCTATTGCGAGGTTCACGCCCGCCGAGCTTTCCAACCGCCGCAGATCCGCCGCCGCGATCGCGAAGCCGGCCGGCCAATCGTTCCTGCCCTGTTGACTCAGCAGGCCAAGGATCCGGTCGACGCTTAAGCAAGGCAGGGCTAGGCGGGTCTTACCTTCCTGAAGATCTGCTCCTCGCGGGCGGCATCATCTGGTGATTGCCACCACAGCCCGCCCGTGGCAGATCTGTTGGGCTCCCATCCGTACGGGGGCGGGATGGCTCCAACTCAGAAACTCAAGGCACCCATAGCAATGTCAGCTCAAACGAATTCGACGCTCGTCTCAGCCCTTTGGCCGGAGAGCCGCGGCGATGTCCTGCGCCTCGGCGCGGTTGTCGTCCTCGGCACGTTGCTGCTCACGGCATCGGCGAAGATTCAGGTGCCGTTCTGGCCCGTGCCGATGACGATGCAAACCTTCGTCGTCCTGTTCCTCGGCGCAGCGCTTGGGCCGCGCTTGGGTGCACTCACCGTGCTCCTCTACCTTGCGCAAGGTGCGCTAGGGCTGCCGGTGTTCGCTGGCACGCCGGAGAAGGGCATTGGCCTCGCCTACATGTTGGGTCCGACGGGCGGTTATTTGATCGGATTCGTACCGGCTGCCTATGTCGTCGGGTGGCTCGCCGAGAGAGGCTGGGACCGCTCGGTTCCAAGACTCTTCGTGGCCATGTTGCTCGGCCATATCGTCCTATTCGCGTTTGGCGTGATCTGGCTGGCTCAGCTTGTCGGCTTCGAGAAGGCCTGGGCGCTCGGCGTCGTCCCATTCTATGCGGCAACTCTCTTCAAGACAGCGCTCGGGGCCTGTTTAGTTCCTGGCCTCTGGCAGTTGGCTAAGCGCTGATACCCGCTTCAGATTTTAGCCTCAGATTTAATTGCGCAGGCCCTCTTCCTTGTCGGAGAGGGCCTTTTCTTTGAGATCTGATGTAAGGCGCTCAGGCTGCCTGCCGCTCACCTGATTTGCGCGAGCTCGTGCCCGCCTCCTCCGGCTCGGGAAAAGTTATGTAATCGCGCTCTTTCTCACCGTTCTTGCCGCCGGACCGGCTAGCCTTTTGCGCGAATTCGATCCATGCCCCCATGACCTTCTGGCCGCATTCGGCGTACTGGCGGAACATATCCTGCCAGAAGCGCATTTGCTCGCTGGCAAAATCCTGAGGCGACCGGCACTGGCTCAGCCGCATCGGCAGCTCCAAGTAGGCCAGCGTGCGGCGGCTCATCAGGCTGTAAGCTTCGAGGTTGCTGCGCGTTGCTGCTCGAAACCAGGGCTCGAAGCTCCGTCCCCCAGCGATCAAACCCCCGAAAGCGGTATCGAGCATTGTCTGGATGGGCCCCCCGGACGGATCGGATTTGTAATCCATACGCATGACCCACCTCCATTGGCTGACCGGAAAGATTATGGTCGACGGATTGCAACTAAACAACTTCGGATCAGCACGGAGGTTGAGGCTGCGCAAAAAAAATTTGAGTCCGAGAGCCGAAGATCAGCTCTCGATGAGTCCGAGCAGCGTCTCAAGCTGCTCTGCTTCCGCAGCGGGCTTATCCCATCGGATGCGATGAATACGCGGGAAGCGCATTGCAATGCCTGATCGGTGCCGGGTCGAGCGCTGGACCGCATCGAACGCAATCTCGAGCACCAGCGCCGGGCGCACGGCCCGTACCGGACCGTAGCGATCGACGGTGTTGTTGCGAATCCAGCGATCGAGAGTGATGAGCTCCGCGTCCGTGTAGCCGGAATATGCCTTTCCTACCGGCACCAGCTCGACGCTGCCGTCTGGTTTTTTCGCCCAAGCTCCAAAGGTGTAGTCCGAGTAATAGGACGAGCGCCGACCCGACCCGCGCTGGGCATACATCAGCACGCAATCGACTGTGAGCGGGGCTCGTTTCCACTTGTACCAGTGCCCGCGGGGCCGTCCTGCGAGGTAAGGGCTTGCCTGGCGCTTCAGCATTAGCCCTTCGATTCCAGCACCGCGCGTGTCGCGCCAAATCCTGTACAGCTCATCGCGATCAGCGATTTCGACCAGCTCGGACAAGTCTGTTCGCGGCGGCCGAACCTCGGCATGCCATTGCTCAAGCCGGCGGCGCCGCTCGATGAACGGGAGCTGCCGCAGATCCTCGCCGTTAAGAATGAGAGCGTCGTAGAGCCGAACGTGTGCGGGATAGCGCTCCAATAAAGCGCGCGTCACCGTTTTGCGATTGAGCCGCTGCTGCAGGTCATTGAACGGCGCGACCCGGCCATCCCGCACAACGAGCAATTCACCATCGACTACAGCATCGAATTGGAATGCCGAGATCAGCTCGGGAAAGCTGCTGCCAATTTCATCGCCGGTACGAGAGTAGAGCCGCACCTCGCCTCGCCCAGCAGCGATTTGAACGCGAATGCCGTCCCACTTCCATTCGGCCGAAAACTCGCGAACATCGAGCTCCTCAAGCTCCTTTTCTTCTATGGGGTGGGCCAACATCAGCGGCCGGAAAACGGGCGCACCTGTGATGTCCGGCTTCTCGGCCCTTCCTTCCAGCCACGCGAACAGCGGCTCGTAGGGTGGCGTTAGGGCGTGCCAGACCTCCTCGACGTCACCCACATCGCGGCCCGCCATGTTAGCCACCGCGGTCTTGGCCAGGCGAGAGGAGACGCCAACCCGCAAAGCACCGGTGAGCAGCTTGAGCAGGGCCCAGCGGCCTGTTGCATCGAGTCGATCAAGCCAGGAGGCGATCACCTCCCCCAATTCTTGGGCATCGATCAATCCGAGGCGGCTGACGACTTCCGACAATCGCGGCGGGTCCGCTTGCTCGGCGGTATCGGGCCACACCAGTGCCACCGTTTCCGCGGTATCACCGACATAATCGCGGGACAGACGGAACAGCTCGGCATCGAGCCGCTTGTCCATCAGCTCCATGATGGTCCGGCGGACCGGGAACGTGAACGGCAGCCCATCGGTAAGTGCCGCCAGCGCCCACCCCCTGTCAGGATCGGGCGTCGAGCGGAAGTAATCCTGCATCAGCTGCAGCTTCGTGTTTCGGCTCGGGCTGTAGACCAGCCGGTCCAACAGCGCAGCGAAGGCTTTCATCGGTGCACCCGCCCCCGCGGTTCAAATCTTGCGTTTCTTTGGCCGGCAGCAGACATCGAAATTGAGCCCCACCCCAGAGAACACGCTCAATCCTCAATTTCCTCGTCTTCTCGGCCAAGCAGCGCCAGTGCGCGGGCCCGTTTGCCCATACGACCAAGCTGGTAGACCAAGGCTTCCTCCCGGCCGTGGGTCACCCAGACCTCCTCGGCGCCGGTCTCGCAGATTGTGTTGATGAGCTGAGGCCAATCTGCGTGGTCAGAGATCACCAGGGGCAGCTCGACCCCTCGCTGACGTGCTCGTCCCCGCACCCGCATCCATCCTGATGCGAATGCCGTGACGGGGTCCGCAAGCCGCCGCGACCACCGATCCTTGAGCGCCGATGGCGGGCAGAGAATGATTTCACCCGCTAGCCCCCGCCCCACATCGCTAACCAAAATCAGCTCCCCGAAATCCTGTCCGAGAGCGGTGTAGACATCGGTCAAGCTCTTGAGGGCACCGTGCAGGTAGATGGGTCTTTCGTAGCCAGCCCGCCTCAATAATGCGAGTAGCCGCTGGCACTTCCCCAGAGCGTAGCAGCCGACAAGGTGTGCGCGGTCCGGGAAGGTTTTTACGGACTTGAGCAGTCGCTCGATTTCGCTTCCGTCGGGCTCATGACGAAAGACTGGCAAGCCGAACGTGGCTTCCGTGATGAAGAGATCGCACGTTACGAGCTCGAATGGTTGGCAGGTGGGGTCCGACGTTCGCTTGTAATCACCGGAAATGACGGCTCGCTGGCCGCGATAACGCAGCTCCACCTGCGCGCTGCCGAGAATATGACCTGCGGGATGGAGGGTGATCGTTACCTCACCGTGCTGCAGCGGAACGCCATAAGGTTGGAATTGGTATGTACCAACTGCGTCTTCCCCAAGGCGGGCCTTCATGATCGCGACCGTTTCTGCGGTTGCCAGAACCGCGCCATGCCCAGGTCGCGCATGATCCGAGTGGCCATGAGTGATGACGGCCCGATCGACGGGGCGACTGGGATCGATGTGAAAGTCACCGGGTGCGCAGTAAAGACCTGCGTCCGTCAGTTGTAGCCAGTCTTCGAATGCTAACGGCACGTGGCGGACCGCACGACTTCCAAACGTTGGATGGTATTGGAGTGAGCTTTTTACACAATCCCGAACCCCCCAAACCGTTCTTAATCTCTCTT
>QGVC01000277.1 GCA_003242645.1 Pseudomonadota bacterium | reverse complement strand
TCGCCCTTCTTGCGCAGATAGCTGATCGCTCTGCCAATATCTTTGATGACTGACGGCTGAATGCCCTCCGTTGGCTCATCAAGAATGAGAAGCTTCGGACGCGTCACGAGCGCCCGAGCAATGGCGAGCTGCTGCTGCTGACCACCGGAAAGATCGCCGCCGCGGCGATTGAGCATGCTCTTGAGCACAGGAAACAGCTCGAAAATCTCCTCTTCGATACGTCGCTCGGCGCGTTTCAAGAGAGCGAAGCCAGTCTGCAAATTCTCGCGCACCGTCAAAAGGGGAAAGATTTCTCGGCCCTGTGGCACGAGGGCCATCCCGAGCCGTGCGCGTTGGTAAGGGGCCAGGCCGTTCAGCGCTGTACCGTTCCAGACAATGCTCCCGCCGCTGACAGGTTGATGACCGGCAATCGCCCGCAGCAGCGTCGTCTTGCCCACACCGTTGCGGCCAAGCACGGCCGTGACTTCTCCCGCCGGGACTTCGAGCGAAACGCCTCGCAACGCCTGAGCGGCGCCGTAGTGGACATCCAAGCCTTCGACCTTGAGCATCCGTTGTGCCTCCTCCGGTCTCGGCTAGCGGCCCAAATAAACTTCTATGACGCGCGGATTGGCGGAAACGGCGTCAATGCTGCCTTCGGCCAAAACGGAGCCTTCGTGGAGGCATGTTACCTTGACGCCGAGCGCACGAACGAAGGCCATGTCGTGCTCCACGACGATGATCGAATGATCGGCTGAAATTCGTTTCAAGAGCTCGGCCGTCGCTTCGGTTTCGGCGTCCGTCATGCCGGCTGCGGGCTCGTCGATCAGGAGAAGCTTCGGATCTTGTGCCAACAGCATCCCGATCTCAAGCCACTGCTTTTGCCCGTGGCTCAGGCTTCCCGCAATCCGATTACGCTGATCGCTGAGGCCGATCGACGCGAGAATTTCCTCGACCCGTTCCGCCTCCTCACGCGACGCGTCCCATCGCAATGTGCCTCGCACACGCCGATCGCCCTTCAACGCCAGGAGGATGTTATCGTTTACGGTGTGTTGCTCGAATACTGTGGGCTTCTGAAATTTCCGGCCGATTCCCAAATTGGCAATCTCCGCCTCGTCGAGCCGCGTCAGGTCGATGCCGTGATCGAATAGAACCACACCTGATTCCGGTCTGGTCTTTCCGGTGATCACGTCCATCATCGTGGTCTTCCCCGCACCATTCGGACCGATGATGGCGCGCATTTCGCCGGGCTCGATTTGCAGGGAAAGATTATTCAGGGCTTTGAAGCCGTCGAAGCTGACGGTAACGGCGTCCAGATAAAGAAGGCTGGGCGTCAGCATCTGCCGCGCTGCAACGCTTGTGAAAGCGTTCATAGGCTCACTCCGCTGGCTGAGGCACAGGTCCATTTGCCTGGACCGCGGCGTTCGAAACAGCCCGCCGCCTTGCGAAAAAATCCTGCAATGTCCCCACGATGCCTCTCGGCAGGAATATCGTGACGAATATGAAGAGGCCACCGAGGACGAACAGCCAATATGGCGCGAGGGTCCCCGTCGTGAAAATCGTCTTGGCGTAATTGACGAGAACCGCACCAACTGCCGCACCCACGAGGGTTCCTCGCCCACCGACGGCCGTCCAGATGACCACCTCAATGGAGTTTGCGGGCGCGAACTCGCTGGGATTGATGATTCCCACTTGCGGAACGTAGAGCGCTCCCGCGACTCCGGCCATCACTGCGGAAACCGTGAACACGAATGTTTTATAATTTTCGACCCTGTAGCCGAGAAATCGCGTGCGGCTTTCCGCGTCTCGTATCGAGACGAGCACCTTTCCGAGCCTTGATGCGACGATCCCCTTTGCGACGAGGAAGCCGAGGAGAAGCGCCAGCGCGGATGCTGAAAAGAGAGCTGCCCTTGTCCCCTCTGCTTGAACCGGAAAGCCCAGGATATCCTTGAAATCGGTGAGGCCGTTGTTGCCGCCGAAACCCATTTCGTTCCGGAAGAAGGCGAGCATCAACGCATACGTCATGGCCTGCGTGATGATCGACAGGTAGACGCCCGTTACGCGGCTGCGGAATGCGAACCATCCGAACACGAAGGCTAGAACACCGGGCACCAGCAGAACCATGAGAAAGGCAAACCAGGCGCGATCGAAACCGTACCAGAACCATGGCAACTCGCTCCAATTCAGGAAAACCATGAAATCCGGAAGCACAGGGTGCGCGTAGACGCCGCGCGTTCCAATCTGCCGCATCAGATACATGCCCATCGCATAGCCGCCGAGGGCGAAGAACGCGCCGTGACCGAGAGAGAGAATACCGCAGTACCCCCAAACAAGATCGAGCGACAGCGCAAGCAGCGCGTAACAGAGATATTTCCCGTAAAGCGACAGCGTCGATGCAGGGATATGAAAAGGAGACGTCGGGGGAGTGAGAAGGCTCAAGGCGGGCACTAAAACGGCCGTTGCAAGCAGAATGCCGACGAACCACTTGGCGTAGGCATCACCGGACAGCAGAGCGCGCATAATCATGCTTCCACCGCCCTTCCTTTGAGCGCGAAAAGTCCGCGCGGCCGCTTCTGGATGAACAGGATGATCAGAACAAGCAGCAGGATCTTGCCGAGAACGGCGCCTGCATAGGGCTCGAGGAACTTGTTGGCTACGCCCAAGGAGAGCGCGCCTACGAGAGTTCCCCACAAATTTCCGACGCCGCCGAAAACCACTACGAGGAAGCTGTCGATGATATAGCTCTGACCGAGATTCGGGCTGACGTTGTCGATCTGCGAAAGTGCCACACCCGCAAGGCCGGCTACGCCAGATCCCAGCCCGAATGTTAGAGCGTCAATCCGATTTGTTGGAATGCCCATTGAGCCTGCCATTCGTCTGTTCTGCGTGACAGCGCGGATTTGCAGGCCGAAGGTCGTGAACCGAAGGAGCAAAAGAAGGCAAATGAAGATAATGGTCGCGAAAACGACGATGTAGAGCCGGTTCCACGTGATCGCGAGCTCGCCAACCTGGAACGTTCCCGTCATGAAGCTGGGCGTTCCGACCTCGCGATTGGTCGGACCGAAGATGGTGCGCACAGCCTGCTGAAGGATGAGGCTGATGCCCCAGGTTGCGAGCAGTGTTTCAAGCGGCCGCCCGTAGAGTAACCGAATGACGCCGCGTTCAATTCCGATTCCTACGCTCCCAGCCACGAGGAAGGCTAGGGGAATGGCGAATGCCAAGGAATAATCGAATAGGCTCGGAGCACTTGTTCGGATGATCTCCTGAACGACGTATGTCGTGTAGGCCCCCAGCATCACCATCTCGCCGTGGGCCATGTTGATGACGCCCATGACGCCGAAGGTGATAGCAAGGCCGATGGCGGCCAACAGCAAGACAGAGCCAAGGGACACGCCATACCAAGTGTTTTCCAGAGCTCTCCACAGCGCTAGCCGGTTTTCAATTGAGGACAGCGCAGCAGCGGCTGCATGCCGAATTGGTTCAGATGTATCCGAGGGAAGGCTTCCGAGAATAGCAAGCGCGTCACGGCCTCTGTAAGCCCTCAATATTTCTATTGCCTCAATGCGTTCATTGTCTGGCGCATCCGACTTGGCAACGATGATTGCGGCGCGCGCGAGTTTCAGGATTTCGGCAACGTCTGGTTCCTTTTCGCGCTCCAGCGCACTTTCGACGGCCGATAGGAGCGCCGGATCGCGCGCCGCAAATACGGCACGTGCAGCTTCGCTGCGTCGTTGGGAATCAAGATCAAAGAGACTAAGGGCTCCTCTCGCAGCCGCGACCGCGGAGCGCACACGATTGTTTATGCGAATAGCGGCTAATTCTGCCGGAGGATTCGCGACAACCTCGCTTGTGCGCGCATCCCGAAATGTGCCCGCGACATCGCGGTAAAGAATGGACTTGTCAGTTTCGGACACGAACAGGCGGCGATCGCCCAAAGCATCTATGATCTCAATCGCGTGAGGTGCGCCGGAGCTGACGATGTGATCGATGGCTGTAATCGTGTCGTTGAAATTCTTGGTGGCGAGAAGCCTCAATGCTGTTTCGAGATCGCCTTCATCGGCGTAAGCAATGTTGGTGCCCCGGATTGAGGTTAGAGCCAGGACCATGACGACCAAGGCCATCGTGACGTAGCAGCTTAATCTTCTCACGGGAGTTCCGGGCTAATGGTGCTGCTTGAGGCGGTGCGGCGAGATCGCCGCACCATTGTGTCGATTTTCTTTCTCGGCTCGGTTCAGACGCCGCCGCACTGTCCGGTTTTCTTATTATAGTTTCCGCACTTCTTTTCGACCCAATCGGCCTCCAGGTCCTTCGAGCCCTCGAGATAGTCGGACCACGCATCACCCGGCACGAGATCGTCCGTCTGCCAGACGATGTCGAACTGACCATCCTCGCGAATTTCGCCGATCATCACAGGCTTGGTAATGTGATGGTTCGGCAGCATTTTCGCTATTCCACCCGATAGGTTCGGCACCTCGATGCCAGGCAGGGCGTCGATGACCTTATCCGGATCAGTCGTGCCGACCTTTTCGACGGCCCTCACCCACATGTTGAAGCCGATGTAGTGAGCCTCCATCGGATCGTTGGTGACCCGCTTCGGATCCTTCGTGAAAGCCTTCCACTTCTCGATGAATTCACGGTTGGCGGGACTGTCGACCGACTGGAAGTAATTCCAGGCGGCGAGATGGCCGACCAAATCCTTCGTGTCGATCCCGGCCAACTCCTCTTCACCGACCGAGAAGGCTACGACAGGAATATCTGTCGCCTTTATGCCCTGGTTCGCCAACTCCTTATAAAAAGGAACGTTGGCATCGCCATTGATGGTCGAGACAACAGCGGTCTTCTTACCCGCCGAGCCGAATTTCTTTATCTCTGCCACGATGCTCT
>QGVC01000276.1 GCA_003242645.1 Pseudomonadota bacterium | reverse complement strand
GACGGATCCCAGCTTGGAACCTCGTCCGGTTCTGCCATGTCACCGACAAGATCGGCGAGCATCTTCTGCACCGCAGCACTGTCGGAATTGACGCCTTGCAGAAGCTCGATGAGCTTTTCGTCGTCTTGTCCGGCAAGCGCGCCAATCGGGTCGATGGTAGCGAGGAGCTTGTCTGCTTCGTGCTCGTTCACATCGAGGACGAGAACAGGCACTTCCTCCATGCCAGCCAGCTCCTCGACGCGAAGGTGTCCATCGATGAGCATGAGCCCGCCACCGTCGCCCGGGTCGTAGGCGAGAACGGCATCTGCAATCCCCACCTCGGCAAGTAGGCCCTTGAGTGCATCGCGTTGGTGCTTGGGATGCGTGCGCCAGTTCTTCGGATTCGGACGTAGCTCCGTCGGTGGAACGCGGCGAAACTCTACGATTCGGTCTCGGATCTTCATGGCAGAGCTCCACAAATTCTATCAAAGTCGACCGGAAGCGGCACGCTGCCGCCGTTGCAATGCAGCGGATCAGGGTTCGCCCCAGGGTGGCCGATGAAATTCGCACCACCGTGCATGTGACGATTCTGCAGGCTCACGGCATGAGCCTACCTGGCAAACGCGGGGGCTGCATTCGAAGCGGCAGGTCGCGCAGAGGCGATAGCGCGGTTGCCGCGGGCCTCCGCACCGCTCGCATCGGAGGCGGCGCGCCCGTTCCATGGCAGCCAGGCACTCACGGCACTTCCCGGTGATACCACGGACGTTCCGCCGGTCAATGCGGAAGTATTCCTGGGTTGCCGGCAGAGCCCGGTTGCATTCCGGGCAGATCTGCACCTCGGGAGCATGCGCCATCACCCGAAGGTTCTTGCGCAGATCGCTACCGCGAAGCCGACTCAAGCGTACCACTCCGTCACCGCACCTCCCGCCGGGTCGCTGCATCAGCGAGCTGCTCGCAGGCAATGGCGCTCACCTGGCGGTGGCGCTCGGCCAAGTATTCCCACCGACGGGTGATCTCGGCCGCATGGATCATGCGGGCCTCGAGCTCGTCGAGTTCCGGCAGGGAGATGGGCATGGAGATAGGGGCCGCCGGGGCATGGCCGGACTGCCGAGCAAGGGCCACCAGGAGCCAGGCCCAAGCCGCAGCGCCGCCGAGGAGGGCGATGGCGAAGAGGATGCGTTTCATCCCTCACCCCCTCCCACGACAGCGATTTCCCGGACCGCGAGTTCGAACGCATCCCTTTCTTCCGGCGAGGGCAGACGCAGTCCGACGCCCTGGCTTGCCCCAGCATCGGCGATCGAACCCGATCGCGGACTGTGCTCGGAATTCGCTGCATTCTCGGGGCGGTTTCGGCTGCATTCGGACGAGAACCCGTTCGGATAGCGGCGCTGGAGCTTGTCGAGGTTCCGAACCGCCACGTCGTCGAGGCTGATGCCGAAGGCCGCGGCGAGCCGAGCGACGTACCAGAGCACGTCCCCGAGCTCCCCCACCAGCGCTTGGCGATCGAGGGCATGGCCGTGGAAGACGTGCTTCTTCACCGCTTCCACGACTTCGCCGACCTCTCCCGCGAGGCCGAGAACGCCATTGAGCATCGCATCCCGGCTTCCCGGCGGATGCGGATCGGTCCTGCCTGCCTGCTGCTGGTACGTATCGAAGTTCATCCTGCCTTCCTCCTCAGGCTCTCGCCGACGCAGTTGACGACGAGGCCCATTTGCCGAATGCGATCGGCGATCCGTTCTCCATAGCGCTCGATGAATTCCTTGGGGCTCAGGTTCGAGGTGATGATCGTGGGCCTCCGCATTTCATGGCGATCGTCAATCAGCAAGTCGAGTTCAGCCAGCCAACGCCCATGTTGATCCGAGTACTCACGCCCTAGGTCATCGATAGCCAGAACATAGACTTTGCGGGCTTCGTCCCAAATTGCTTCACCTCCGGGTCGATGCAGAGCCGCGGCAAGGTGCCCTGCCTTGAAGAATCGCGCCTTCGCTGGATTGAGCTCTTCTTCGGAGACTCGTGCCCGGTGTCCCGCACCGACCAAGCAATCCTCCCGGGGTCCGCCACCGCAGCAGCGATCGCAGAAGCATCGAGGCCACGTCGTCACGCCAAGCATCGACAAGCCCCACGCTGCCGCGGTTGTCTTGCCGGTCCCTTTGGAACCGAGCAGCAGCAAGATCCCGCCGGTCTTGGTCCATTCCTTGACTGCCCGGAGAGCGACCGTTTCCTCGAGCGAGCCGACCACCGCATCCCTGGTCACGTCACCCACGCCGATGGCGGACAAGAACGCTGCGAGCTTCCGCGGTGCGCTCGCCGCCCTGGCATCCGCACGCTCCTGCAATCGCTCGGCGATTCGTTCCTCGTGTTTGCGGGTCGCTTCTTCTGCCGCGCGCTGCCGCAACTCCGATGCCTCTCCTGGATTCGCTTTCGCCCAGTCCTCGACCTTGCGCTGAAATGCCGCGGACTCTCGCATGAAGTCGAGGATGCTGCTTGCGCTGTCCAGGCTTGGCACCGTCCATCCCATTCGCTCGGCGACGAGGCGGCCGAACTCGGTCATCGCAAGCTCAGAACAGGTGGGTAATGTCTCCACTTGGTACCTCCTTCAGCTGCGCATCCCGCTCGGCGCCGTAGGGTACATAGCCGGTCGTGATGGCGCGCGTGTTCTGGGTGAGCTTGAAGTCGAAGCAGCCTTCGGCGACACGCTCGGCGTTCCAACCCTTAGGGCCATGCGCAATGATCCAGTCGAGCGTGAGCCAGCCGGAATCGGGCGTGCGCTTGATCTCGGCCGCCTTCGCGAAGCATTGCCGCCACCAGTCAATCCTCGATTCCCGCTTGATGGCTTTTGCGAGGCGTCGACGGCGTTCGGGCGTGATTTCCCGAATGCGCCCACCGGTCGCCTCGTTCCAGAGCTCCACTAGCCGCTCGGGCGTCATGCGGTCGGGATCCAGCTCTTCGGGGACGAGCTCGAGAGGGACTGGTTCCTCGGGCGCAGTCGGCCCATCGCTCGCGATGGCCGACAGAGTCTGATCCTGATCCTGATCCTTTTCCTGATCCTGATCCTGATCCTGATCCTGTATCGGATAGGGTTCTTCCGCCCTATCGGCATGCCCATCCGATTGGGTATCCGATTGGGTATCCCATTGGGTATTCGATTGGTAATCCGATTGGGCATTCGATTGGGTATCCGGATCGGTAACGCTAAGCCTTTCGCAGCGATCGAGATAGGGTTTCCCGAACGCTTTCACGAAGACGTCTTGCGCTTCCTTCGATCGTGTCTGGACGTATCTCCAGAGAGCCCCGATTGCCCGATCTTTGAGCTCGCATTCAGGAAGGATCTGGAGATATGGGAGCCACCCCCGTACATGCTGCCACGCAGCAGGGGTGATGTATTTCGTGGCGTTGGGCAGCCAGACGAGCCTTGCCCGCCAGTCCGCCTTTGCCATGCCGAATCGTTCGAGTTCGGCGAAAGCACGGTCGAGCCGGTCCGTCTCCCAATCCAGGCCCTCGGCAAGCGAGGCTCGGCCGACGGAGATACACCCAGGAGCCGACGTCGTCTCGGGGCCGGTGAGGAGGTACAGCCAGAGGAGTTTGGCGTCGTCCGAGAGCGCGCGGAATTTCGCGTCGCCCCACATGCTCACGTGAACGTTTCGATAGAGGCTCGTGCTCATCGCCTTCCTCCTGTCTCTCGCCACCACGCTTCCACGAGTTCGAGCCAATCGGCGAAGCGCATGGTGACGGTTGGCTTCTGTTTGTCTTGTTTGCAGATTGCAACTGGCCAGAGGCCAGGCCGAGCATTCTTCTCGGCCTGCTCAAGGGCTTGGATGATGGGTGGCCTTGCGCCGACCTTGCATTCGACATGGAAGCAAGGGACGATGACGTCCGGGGCATCGGAGCCGTCCTGGTACTGGAGCCCGCGGCGAACCTGGGGGCCGAAGATCTCACGGAGCCGCCGGGCTACCTCTCGCTCCCAGTCATGGCCCTTCCGTCGCGATCGGCGGCCGCTCATAGCAACGTCTCCTGCTTTGCGTTCGTGTAGGCCATTCCGATCTCGAGTTGCTCCTTTGCGTCTCGGATTCGACGCTCCGCGATGGCGTGGTATTTCGGATCGCGTTCCCACCCGATGAAGCCGCGACCGAGGCGCTTGCATGCGACGCCGGTTGTTCCGCTGCCGGCGAAAGGATCGACAATGACTTCACCGGGATCCGTGAAGTCGCGGACGAGCGCCTCCATCAGCCAAAGAGGCTTCTGGGTAGGGTGTTCGCGCTTGACGCCACTTCCTTTCGCGGGGCCAGTCCAGACTGCCGGACGCCCACCCCCGTTCCATTTCATGCGGCCCGAAACACGAGGAGCATGACCGATCATGATCCATTCTACACCTGCGGCGGGACGGTCGCCGCTCATCTGAGGCATCCCGTCTGTTTTCACCCAAACGCCGGTCCGGACGTATTCGATCGCTGCAGCCTGAAACGCATGTCGCCACGTAGGCATCACCCGCTCGTCACCGAAGATCAGGATCCAGCGACGAACCGTGCGTGCCATTTCACGGGCGAGAGCAATGGCCATTTCATCGGTCATGGCGTCGAAGGTGAGCGGGTCTCGCGAGCGGGCGCCGTCGCTCCGGCCCTCGTTCCCTAAATTTCGATGAACGTGCTCCGAATACGGCGGGTCCGTGATTACGTGATCGACGCTCCGATCCGGCAGGCTGGCGAGACCGGAGACAGGATCGAGGCAGTCGCCGAGGTGGACGACGTGCGAGAGCGTGCTCATGCTGCCTCCCCGAATCGCGGCCTGTGCGCTTCGCACCACCGAGTGCCTGGGAGATGGGGCGCATCGCAGTCCACGACCGAGCACAGGAGCCGTTCCGCATCGAAGGCTCGTGCGGCCGATGGGTGCCGAGATTTTGGTTCC
>QGVC01000275.1 GCA_003242645.1 Pseudomonadota bacterium | reverse complement strand
TTGAGCAACAGCCCACCCCCAACCGCCACCGCAGGCCGTCGCGGTGCCGCTGGGCCCCGACACCGCGTGCGGACGGTCCGTATGGTCCCTAAATGGGACTTGATGGACAACCGACTGAAAGTTGTGCCGTGAAATTTGATTTCTGATTGGTGAATGCGAGCTGCTCCCGGCCAGAAAGAAGCTGCGTAAAGCCGGTGTGCACCTCCGTTGACGATCAGATAACTGACGAGTAGCTTGGAAATCTTATCAAGCGTAGGTCTGATTTGGATCTACACGGAATTTTGGGACGACGAAACAATGCGTAGCATTCTCATTTCCAGCGCCTTGATTGCACCTTTCATCATCTCGGGTTTCGGGCAACCGGCCGAGGCCCAATCGAAATCCACCAGGACGTGCACCGCACCGGGACTTGTCAGTGCCTCCCTATAATGGCGGCAGCACTGCGCACATTCACCTATCGGGATTTTCCTATGGCGGGACGTATCCGGTGACGAGGAAAGGCAACGTCGCCACCGGCGTGACCGCCAATGGCACAAAGTTCACCTGCCGGAAATGATTTCATTTTCGCTCTAGTGATTTGGTGCGGACGGCGGGACTCGAACCCGCACGGCATTGCTGCCTCAGGATTTTAAGTCCTGTGTGTCTACCTGTTCCACCACGTCCGCGGGGCGGGCTCTTTATGACGCCGCAGTGCTGCGGTGGCAATCACGTGCAAATGTCCGGGCGTCCCGAACGGCTGCCATCAACAGCAGATAGAGCGTCGTCGCATTGAGGAGATGCCACATGAAATGGGTACCGACAACGGTGCCCGCAATCCGCGTGTGCGCGCACAGCTCGAGATCGACCGTCCGAAAGACCATCGAAACCAGGAACACAGCACCTGCGAGCAGCAGGTACCTCGCGGCAGGATGGCGTTTCACCTGAAGCACGAGACCGATGCCGACCATAGCGAGGAAGGCGGGGACATAGCCCACTGTTCCATTGAAGCAGGACCCGCCCGAGCCAAAGCCGAGGAAACCGGGAGGGCATTGAATGCTGTCTGCGATTCGGAGCGCTCCGATAAAAACGGCCAGGCCGGTGAGCACCCAAAGCCATCCCAGCATCAGATAGACGCGAAGCGCGTACCCCAAATAGGCCAGCATGAAGATGCCGATGGGGATGACATCTGCCTGCGCCGCCCAGAAGGTCGCGAAGGTGTGGAAGAGGAAGCTCCCAATGCCGATCGTAAACACCAGCGCAATGAGAATGATGATCCCGAGCGGTGGTTTCGGCGGCCGCTGACGCCACAGCGCTATGGCAGCCAAAAGCGCTGCAAGAATGAAAGCGCCATTGGTGATGGCATTAAGAGGTTCCGCCCAGAATGACGGATCGGAGCCGCGCTCGCAGTAGCGGAAGACCTGTGCGCTCCAGGACATCGGCCGCCACGATTACTCGGCCGGGAAGATGTCCGCGAGCGACACTGTGAGGCCAGGCGGATCGAGCATAAGATCGCCGCTCTCCACCACGCGGGTGACGATCTCCCCGTCCTCGCGCCGCCTGTGGTGCACGACCAACCGGTCATCTGGGTCCACGACCAGGTAGTGAACGACGCTCGGCAGCTTGAAGTAACCGGCTAGCTTGATGCCGGCATCGCGCGCTTCAGACGAGGGAGACGTGACCTCGGCCACGATCACAGGCTCGGGGATGATAATCGTGTCTGGAGCCAGCTTTTCTCCGCAGTAGACGACTGCGTCGGGCTCGTAAGCAGTTTCGCTGTCAATTCTTATAGTCGCGCCGTCAGTCAGCACGTGGCACTTCTTCTGACTTTTCTGAACCGCCATGCGCAAGGCGAGGTAAACATTCCCCTTGATCTCGATGTGCTCTGTGCGCTCCGGCGACATCTGCACGACCCGGCCCCCGTACAGCTCATACCGCCCCCGCGGCTGAGCCATGGCCCAGTCGATGAACTGCTCAACAGTCATGCGTGGCGGTGCGTGCACGTTCATAAGTACAGGATAGCACACATCGGCTGTCCGCATAACGCGATATGAGCGCGTGAGGTCACCACCGGACCTGCAGCATATCCTGCGCGCGATAAAGCAGACACCACGAGCCCGGCAGCGCGTTGGTAAGAGCGCTGCAGGCCGACTACGCTCGAGAAGCGCGGCCTACACCTTCCGCTCCGGCAGGGCCAGCCGAATGTGCAGCTCCCGCAGCTGCTTCGGCGTCGCCTCGGTCGGGGCACCCATGAGCAGATCGGTGGCCTGCTGGTTCATCGGAAAGATAGCGACGTCGCGCACCGTTTTAACCCCAGTCAGCAACATCACCATGCGCTCGAGACCCGCCGCCATACCGCCGTGCGGAGGCGCGCCGTACTGGAAGGCACGATAGAGGGCGCCAAAGCGCTTCTTTACGTCCTCCTCGCTGAGCCCCACGATGCCGAAGGCCTTGATCATCGTGTCGGGACGGTGGTTGCGGATGCCGCCGGAGGCCAGCTCATAGCCGTTGCAAACAAGATCGTACTGGTAGGCTTTGATCTTGAGCAGCTCTTCAACGGTGGTTGCCGCATCGAGAGCCGCGCTGCCGCCCTGAGGCATCGAGAACGGGTTGTGCCCGAACTCGATGCACTTCTCCTCCTCGTTCCACTCATAGAACGGGAAATCGACAATCCACGCGAACTCGTAGCGGTTCTCGTCAACCAGGTTCAGCTCGCGACCGATACGGTCCCGGGCGATGCCAGCGAACTTGTAGAATTTCGCGGGGTCACCGGCCACGAAGAAGCAGGCATCGCCCACCTTCAGCCCCAGCTGATCGCGGATTCCACTCGCCCGCTCCGGTCCGATGTTCTTGGCGATGGGGCCGGCGCCGCCTTCCTCGTCCTCGCGCCAGAAGATATAGCCGAGGCCCGGCTGTCCTTCGCCCTGCGCCCAGGAATTCATGCGATCACAGAAGGCTCGGCTGCCGCCGCCAGGGGCCGGAATGGCCCAGACGCGGACCTTCGGGTCTTTCTCGATCATGCTGGCGAAGACCTTGAAGCCCGAGCCGCGGAAGTGCTCCGTGACGTCCTGCATTTCGATGGGGTTGCGCAGGTCGGGCTTGTCCGTGCCGTACTTGCGGATCGCCTCCTCGTAAGGAATGCGCGGGAAGAAAGGCGTGACCGGCTTGCCCTCGCCGAACTCCTCGAAAATCCCGCGGATGATCGGCTCCATCGTCTGAAACACGTCCTCCTGCTCGACGAAGCTCATCTCGACGTCGAGCTGGTAGAATTCGCCGGGCAGGCGGTCAGCGCGCGGGTCCTCGTCGCGGAAGCAGGGCGCGATCTGGAAGTAGCGGTCGAAGCCCGCGATCATCAGCAGCTGCTTGTACTGCTGCGGCGCCTGCGGCAGCGCGTAGAACTTGCCAGGATGGAGGCGGCTCGGCACGAGGAAGTCGCGCGCGCCCTCGGGGCTCGAGGCCGTGAGAATCGGCGTCGGGAACTCGTTGAAGCCAGCCTCGTGCATCCGGCGGCGGATCGACCGAGTGATCTCGAGCCGCTTCATGATGATCTTGTGCAGCGTCTCACGCCGCAGGTCGAGGAAGCGGTAGGTGAGGCGCAGGTCCTCCGGGTAGTCAGGCTCGCCGAAGACAGGGACCGGCAGCTCCTTGGCCTCGGAGAGAACCTCGATCTCGTGCGCATAGATCTCGATCTCGCCGGTCGCGAGATCCGGATTGACGGTGCCTTCTGGCCGATCGCGAACGAGGCCGTCAACCCGGATGACCCATTCGGAGCGGACGGTTTCGGCCGCCTTGAAAGCCTTGCTGTCCGGATCGGCGACAATCTGGGTGATGCCATAGTGGTCGCGCAGGTCGATGAACAGCACGCCGCCGTGGTCGCGCACGCGATGCACCCAGCCGGACAGCCGCGCGATCTGCCCCACGTGGCTCTTGCGGAGCTCGCCGCAGGTATGTGAGCGGTAGCGGTGAAGCGGAGCAGTGTGGCCGCCGGCCCCACCGGCCGATTCCGCGCCCGAAGGGCTCGTCACCTTATCCTCAGCCATTGAAACGTCTGCCTGAGCTCTTGATTGAGTGAGCGCCGGAAAAGCGCACGTGGCCGGCCAGATGTCAAGCTGACGTGCCGGCGCCGTAAACCCGCCGTCATTAACCACATGCGGGTGCACCCTACAAGAGACGCGACAAGCGATACGCGCTGGGTTATATCGCGCGACCGATGCGCGTCATTACTTCAACTGCCGACCTCGCCGAAGCGTGTGCCCGATTTGCCCGGCACCCCTTTGTGGCCGTCGATACCGAGTTCCTGCGCGAGCAGACCTACTGGCCCGTATTGTGCCTCATCCAGCTGGCAGGGCCGGAGGAAGAGGTCATCATCGATCCCCTCGCGCCGGGGCTCGACCTGAAGTACTTCTATGACTTGATGGCGGACGAGCGCGTGGTGAAAGTTTTCCACGCCGGCCGTCAGGACATCGAGATCATCTACGCCAAGGCGAAGCTCGTCCCACATCCGATTTTCGACACTCAGGTCGCGGCCATGGTCTGCGGCTTCGGGGAGTCGGTGAGCTACGTGAACCTCGTGAAGAAGCTCACCAACGAGGACGTCGACAAGACTTCCCGCTTTACGGACTGGAGCCGGCGGCCCCTGACCCAAAAGCAGCTCGCCTACGCTTTGGCTGACGTAACGCATCTGCGCCAGGTTTATTTGCAACTCAAGGCCGAGCTCGAGAGAACGGGTCGTGCCCATTGGCTTGACGAGGAGATGGCCACTCTCACGGACCCCGCAACCTATGAGATGAAGCCGGAAGATGCCTGGCAGCGTCTCAAGATGCGGGCCAAGAACCGCCGGTCGTTCGCAGTGCTCATCGAATTGGCTGCTTGGCGGGAGAGGCTGGCCCAAACGCTGGATCTGCCGCGCTCGCGCATCCTGCGGGACGAGGC
>QGVC01000274.1 GCA_003242645.1 Pseudomonadota bacterium | reverse complement strand
CACCTCGCCCCAGTTGGCTTTCTGCCGCAAGATCCAGTCGCGCCGCCTGACACCCCACAACACCAGAAGATCGGCCGGCCGCGGCTCAGGGCCAAACGTGACTTTCCAGCCGTGTCGCTCGAGTCCTTCCCCGAACGCCCCGCCCCACGTGTGCTGATGGCTGTTCGGATCGCGACCGTGGCAGACGATGTGTGCGTGCTTCATTGCCACTGCTCTTTCACCCACGCCGGTTGGTCTCGCGAGGGATCGTGCCCGCCATAGAAGAACACGACCCTGGCATGCGCCGGCAGCCGGCCGGTTTTGCGCCTGCAATAGGCTTCGACGATCTCAATAAAACCGGCTCAACCGCCAGCCGCTCACCATCGCCTCCCATGCCTCGCGGGCTGGCGAGAGCCGCGTGGCATCCACTGCGCCGCGCTCGTCGTCGAGACTCATGCGCGTGCGGTAGAGGAGCGCCCGCAGGATGTCCTCGGGCAGCTCGTTGGGCTGCCAGCCGGCCTCGAAGTGAATGACGACCGGCGCCGGATGATCCGTGTCGACATCAGGCCAGGCCTGACCATGCGGCGGCAGGAGCCGCGCGCCGGAATCGCCACCCAGATGCTCGCGGTAATCCGCTCCCTGCGGAGTTGAGCTGGGTCCGCGGAGGGTTTGAATCGTCCCCTCGCGGAAATATTCGATCTTGTCGACCTTGGCCGTCCGCCCCCGCGGCAGCTCGATGACGTGGCAGTCCCCGCGCGGGAAATCCGCCAGCACCCAGCGATGCGGCCGCCGGTAGACGGTGCGGTGCGTCGTGTCCTCGAAGGCCTGCACTGCGGCGAGGAAATACAGCGCCAGCTCCTCGTCGAAATCGTCGTCGTCGACGGCGCAGTGCGCCTTGATGCGCTCGAGGTCAAAAGGCAGCGGCGAGGCTGCGAGCGGATCGACCTCGAGCCGCAGCGGAATGAGCGAGAGCGTCGTCAAGTGTCACCTGTGGGAAGCATGTCAACGCCGATCCCGGCGTGGCGTTCACGATCTCGACACCGGGCGGCAAGTGCCTGGCGGCGTGCTCGAAGGCCTCTACGAACGGGCGGTAGGTCGGCGTATTGATCAGCGGCCTGGGATGATCGCCGAAGAAGTGCCGCTTCCCGTCGACGATCCGCATGTCGAACCCGATCAGCACGATCCGCGCGGCGCCGAACAGGATGGCCAGATTGACGGCCTGGAACCCGGAATTGCTGCCGTAATGAATGCGGCGCGGATCGGTCGAGAACGTGTTCCCCGCCCGGCCTTCGACGAGACGCAGGCGGTACGGCTCGGCAATCGCCTCGTTGTCGTTCGTGGTGCTGCCGACCGAGGCCCACCGTTCGCCGGCGAAATCGATCGCTCCGCGATGATATTCCCACCACCGACGATCGCAGCCGTAAAGCACGTCGGCCCACGGCATGAGGCGATAGGCATCCTGCACCGCAATCGTCCGATGGCCCCAGCAGCGGTCGCAGATCTCCTGCGTGAGCGAGGGGCCGGGCGCGGCGACAACCACCGTGGCCCCGGGCCAGCGGCGCGGTACAGGCTGCGGATGCATCAGGCTTTCGTTTCCGGCGGCTTCCTTGCGCGGTTTTTCGGTGCCTTGCGGGCGGTCGGTTCCGGCTGCGCCTCCGGCGTCGGCGTGGAGTCCTCTACGCGCCCGACCACGCCCGCCTCGACGGCTTTTTTGTACACGTCCATGGGCATGTCCTGCGGCACGCGATAGCGGCCCGGCCACCAGATGCGCGGCCCCGGACGCCACGTCGTCGTGATCTCGATGACCATCATCGAAGCAAAAGGGGCGCGGTTGCCCGCACCCCTTCCTTGTTAGATTTCCCGGACCTCTTAGGTCGTGACCGTCTTCAGGAACTTGGCGGCGTTGTTGTTCAACACCGTGCCGCCCAGGCGGCGGCGGATGTAGAACTTCACGAAACCGGGCCGCGTTACCTGATCGACCGTCAGCCGCAATCCGACGATGTCGATCATCAGGTAAGCCCGGCGCCAGTTGCCGAAGCCGATCGGGTAGGAGTTGGCCTCGATGTCCGGCATCTGCTCCCAGGCATAGAGCGGATACCCGAGCAACGTTTCCGGCTGCCCGACCTGCAGGGAAGGCTGCCATAGGTACTGCCCGTTGGCATCCTTCAGCTTGCGAACCTCCGCGATGGTCATCGAGTTCATGACCCAGCTCGCGCCGACGCGGTAGGCCGCGTTGAGCTTGTAGACCAGCTCGATGAGCTTGTCTGGGTTGATCTCCGCCACCGCCGGCGATTGCAGACTCTCGCACTCGACGGCCTCATAAGCCGCCGCATTGCGCGCCGGCGACGCGAAATCCGGCGTCGCCACCGGGGCCGTATTCAGCATGCCGGTCGGCTTATTGGTGCCGTTGCCGGAAATGACCGCTTCGCCCTCTGCAACGGCAAATGCCTCCGCCGCTTCCTCGGCAAGCCAGCTCTGGACATCGAAAAAGATGTCGTTGAGCGCCCAGTCTGAGGCCTGCACGTAAGCATAAAGCTCGCCGTGCGTCGGCCTGCGCTCGCGCAGCACGGGGGTCGCGGTCTCGGTGCGGCTATCGCTTTCGCCAACCCAGCCCGCCGTCGCGCCGCGGACGTTCACGAGCTGGCGATATTCTGGCGTGCCGACCTGCACGACGCGCACCAGCTGGCGTACCGGCGAGAACAGAAGCTCCTGACGCTCGATCTCGCGGGCCAGCTCCTCAGGCACCGCATAGCCGCCGTCAGCCGGCGTGCCGGTCGTGACGGCCTTTGCCTCGATCTCCCGCAGTTTCTGGCCGATGAAGGCATCCTGCCCCTTGCTGCGCAGGAACTTCACGAAGAGATCGCTATGCTCCTGCTTCACCTTGTCGACGGCGGCCCGGCCGGGCGCCTTGGCGCGCATTTCGAGCTCTTCGATGCGCTCCTTCTGCAGCCGTTGCTCGGCCTCCAGCCGGGATTTTTCCTCGCTGAGTCTTCCGATCTCGGCATTGAGCTTTTCGAGCTTTTGACCAAGCTCGGCAGCCTCACCGGATTTCCCGGCTTCTAGCGCAGCGAGACGCTGGTCGTTGGTCTTCTTGAACTCCTCGACCGCGCGGCCCAGCTCCTCGATGGCGCGCTTGATTTCCTCGTCCATCGTCAGCTCCTTAGAAATTCCGTGGTTTTCCTGCAGATTTCGAGGACCGATGCACGGCACGCGCGCTCCGCGCTCCTGACGCGCTCCGTGACCTCCCGTATGGAGGACAGAAGCTCCGTCATCCGCTCATCAGCCCGCCGGTCGGACAGCACCACATCCCGTGGGCTCCCCACGCCAACGTCGCGTTGGCGCCACGCGTCCAACTTTTTCAGGCCGGAAATCACCGTCGCGGTGTCCTTGTGCGAGAATCCTTCGTCGCGAAGGATCGCCTGCAGCAGTCGCACGTCTTCTTGCGTGAAGGCCTTCACACCCGTCACCCGAGCCTTTGGATTGGCCGGGAACGTTACGATCGACACTTCCCAAAGGTCGATATTCGTCAGCGTGCGCGCCGGCTCGGAAGGTTTCGTGCCGAGCTTCGATTCACGCACCATGAAGCCGATGGAGAGACCGTCGAGAACACCCGCTTTCAAGCCCTCGTAGATGTACCGGCCGCGCTCCGTATCGAGCGCGAACAGCTCCCCTTCCACCCAGAGGCCCTTTCGGTCCTCGCGCATCTTGGTCCACTTGCCGATTGGGAGCATGTCGTCGGCGCTTCCCTGGAACCCGCCGCCGTGCTGCAGGAGCATCGGCGGCAACTTCCCGCGCTCTTCCCACTCTTTAAGGGTCTCGGCGAAGGCGCCGCGCTCGATCACATCGCCGTAGCTGTCGACGATGCCGAAGACAGCGCCGTAGCCTTGAAGGGTGCCGACCTTGTCGCTGGTCTCTTCGACCTTGATCTCGCAAAAACCGAAATCACGCCGCTCGAGCTTCATCGTCTTCGCCCTCCGCCGGCCCCTCATCCGGCCCCGTTTGCCCCGATGGACCGCGCACCCAGTAGGTCTCGCCGCCGTCCTCCGGCGAGATCGGGTTCATGTTCTCCATCTCGCGCCATTCGTTCGGGTTGATCACCCCGGCCTCACGCATGATCTTCAGGCCTTCCTGGCGCGTCTTGAAATCGCCGCGCAGCGCACCGTCGAGGTTGAAGCGGATGATGAAGCCGCGGTCCCGCTCCTCGTCCGTGAGCAGCTGCCGCTCCATCGCGGCCTCGAACATGCGCACGTAGGGCAGGACCACCTGCTGCACGAAATCGAGCGACTGTTGCTCAACGTTGTTGTAAGTGCCCTTTGAGAGATCGCCGACCATGTGAGGCGGCACGCCCCAGGCGGCGGCAATGACCGTGCGCTGATATTGGCGCGTGGCCAGGAATTGCGCCTTTTCGTTATCGACCGTAAGCTGTTGACCGACCTTGAGGCCCTTTGGGATCACCGCCGCCTTGAAGCGGTTCATCCCCGAATAGGCCTGCCGAAAGCTCTCGAGGAACTGCCTTTGCTCCTCGTCGCTCTTGAAGCCCTGGTGCGTGACGTCGAACTCGAAGATCAGGCCGGGCTGTGCATGATTGCCGAAAACGCTCGCCCCGTACTTCTCGGCTGCGATCTCGATGGCGATCGCCTCGGCGATGTCCTTCACCGGCGAGTCGCCGACGAGACCATCGCGCGCCGGACCGCGCACGTGAAGGATTTCTTCAGCCGGGAATTCCCGGTATTCGCCGTTGGCAAGCCTTACCTTGTAGGTGATCCTCGTCGGATCGTTCGCATCCTGACTGACCTCGACGCTGCCGGGGTGCAACGGCCGCAACTCCCGCACCGGCCCGCTCCGGCCGCTCCCCTTCCAGGCGTAGAAGTTGCCATAGCGCACCAGCCACGACGTCGCGTCGAGCCAGAAATTGACCGACGTCTGCCATGGGT
>QGVC01000013.1 GCA_003242645.1 Pseudomonadota bacterium | reverse complement strand
CGATTGCTACAGCCCCGATGGGAAGGAACACCGGGGAAAGGTCCCACACCGCGACTGCCCGGGGGACCTGGGTCTCACCGCGCATGACGCTGCGCACGTTTTGGCGGAGGCTGTGCAGGAGCTGTTCCCGGGCACCCAGGTGACCATTGGGCCGGTCATCGAGAACGGCTTCTACTACGATTTCTACCGCGAGGAGCCCTTCCATCCGGAGGATTTGCTGAAGATCGAAGCGCGCATGCGCGAGATCATCAAGCGCAACAAGCCGTTCGAGAAGGAGGTGTGGAGCCGCGAGAAGGCCAAGGCTTACTTCCGCGAGAAGGGCGAGGAGTTCAAGGTCGAGCTCGTCGACGCCATTCCGGAGAACGAAGAGATTAAGATTTACCGGCAGGGCGAATGGCTCGACCTCTGCCGCGGCCCGCACATGACCTCAACGGGGCAGATCGGCAACGCATTCAAGCTGCAGAAAATCGCGGGCAGCTATTGGCGGGGCGATCCCACCAAGGCGCAGCTGCAACGCATCTACGGCACCGCCTGGGCCACAGAGGAAGATCTTCAAGCCTACCTCAAGCAGCTGGAGGAGGCGGAGAAGCGCGATCATCGCCGGCTTGGGCGCGAGATGGACCTCTTCCATTTCCAAGAGGAGGGGCCGGGGGTCGTATTCTGGCACCCGAAGGGCTGGACGCTTTTCAAGACTCTCGAGAACTACATGCGCCGTCGCCAGAGCGCCGTCGGCTACCGCGAGGTGAACACGCCGCAAATCCTGGACAAGAGCCTGTGGGAGACCTCCGGTCACTGGGAGACCTTCCGCGAGCACATGTTCACCACTACGACGGAGGATGGCCGCGAGTTCGCAATCAAGCCGATGAACTGCCCGGGCCATATCCAGATCTACAAGCACGGGCTGCGTTCCTATCGCGAGTTGCCGTACCGGCTATCGGAGTTCGGCTGTGTGCACCGCTATGAGCCATCCGGCGCGCTGCACGGACTCTTGCGCGTGCGCGGCTTCACGCAGGACGACGCGCACATCTTCTGCACCGAAGATCAGATTGCAGACGAGTGCCTGAAGATCAACGATCTCATCATGGCCATCTACCGTGATTTCGGCTTCGAGCAGGTGGTCGTGAAGCTGTCGACCCGGCCTGAGAAGCGCGTCGGCACTGACGAGCAGTGGGATCGCGCCGAGGAAGCCATGAAGGCGGTGCTGGAGCGGATTGCGGCCGACTCCGGCGGCAAGGTGAAGACCGGCATCAACCCGGGCGAGGGGGCGTTCTATGGCCCTAAGTTCGAGTACGTGCTGCGCGATGCCATCGGCCGCGACTGGCAATGCGGCACCACGCAGGTGGACTTCAACCTGCCGGCCCGGTTCGGCGCGTTCTACATCGACGCTGACGGCCAACGCCGCACGCCGGTGATGATCCACCGTGCCATCTTCGGCTCGCTGGAGCGGTTCGTCGGCATCATTCTGGAGAACTACGCAGGGCACCTGCCGCTGTGGCTGGCGCCCGTCCAGGTCACCGTCTGCACCATCGTTTCGGATGCGGACCGCTACGCCGAGCAGGTGCAGCGCGAGCTGCAGGAGGCGGGCTTGCGCGCCGAGATCGACCTGCGCAACGAGAAGATCACCTATAAGGTGCGTGAGCACTCGCTGGCCAAGGTGCCGGTCCTGCTGATCGTGGGCAAGCGTGAGGCAGAGGAGCGGACCGTTTCGATCCGTCGTCTGGGGAGCCAGGAGAGCCGCGTCATGCCGCTCAACGAGGCGATCCGCATGCTGGTCGAGGAGGCAACGCCGCCGGACCTCGTGAAGCCGGAGGTGCGCAAGACGGAAGCCGCATGAAGCCGCCCGTCCTGCTCCTTATCGATTATCAGAAGGGGTTCGCCTTCATTGCCGCCCGCGCACGCCGTAACAACATCGAGGCGGAGGCGCGGGCGATGGCGCTGCTCACCTTCTGGCGCGAGAAGGGTTGGCCTGTGATCCACGTGCGGCATGACTCGCAAGAGCCGCAGAGCCCCTTCCGGCCAGGGCAGATCGGCAATGAGCCAATGGGCTTCGCTACGGAGCAGGACGGCGAATCCGTTGTGCGGAAGTCCGTGAACAGCGCATTCATCGGCACCGATCTGGCCGAGCGCCTCGATGCGCTCGGCCGTCCAGATGTTGTGGTGGCTGGTGCAACGACCGACCACTGCGTCTCGACGACGGTGCGCATGGGCGCGAACCTCGGCTATGCCATGACGCTGGTCGAGGATGCCTGCTTCACTTTCGACCGCGAGGCGCCCAACGGTACGGTTGTGCCCGCTGACATGGTGCACGCCGCCAACGTCGCGAGCCTCAACGGCGAGTTCGCACGCGTGACGACGGCGGCTGGGCTGATGCGGGAGCTTGAGCTTCGGACCGAGTCGTAGCTGGGCAGTGGCTTAGTGCGGCGGCATTGTCCGCGAAAAGAGATTTATGACCGCAACGCCTGCGATAATAAGGGCCATTCCTATAATTGCGGGTAGATCGAGCGCTTGCCGGAACAGCGCGTAGCCAATGAGCGAAATGAGCACGATGCCGACGCCGCTCCAAATAGCGTACGCAATGCCGACCGGAATTGTTTTCAACGTCAGTGACAGAAAATAGAAGGCGGCCCCGTAGCCGATAATAGTGATGAGAACAGGGCCGGGCCGTGTGAAGCCTTCCGACGCTTTGAGGGCGGACGTGCCGATCACCTCCGCGATGATCGCGATACTCAAGTAAAGGTAGCTCACGACTTTCCTCTGAGCTTTTTCAGCCCCTGCCGCGATAAGGG
Source organism: Pseudomonadota bacterium (assembly GCA_003242645.1). Next base: position 19,615 of record QGVC01000013.1, on the reverse strand, counting down.
GCAACGCCCTGATCGGGCAGCCAGACGCCCTTCGGCAATTCGCCCGTCTGCCAGAAAACGTCGATAGGAATTCCGCCGCGCGGATACCAGTAGCCGCCGATGCGCAGAAACTGGGGCTCGAGCAGCGCGACGAGCCGCTTACCGATGGTGACGGTGCAATCCTCGTGAAAGGCGCCGTGGTTGCGAAAGGATGTGAGGAAGAGCTTCAGCGACTTCGACTCCACGAGCCATTCGCGTGGCACGTAGTCGATGACGAGGTGCGCGAAATCCGGCTGTCCCGTAACCGGGCAAAGCGACGTGAACTCCGGCGCGGTGAAGCGGACGACGTAAGCCGTATCCGGATGCGGGTTCGGCACGCGTTCGAGCTTCGCCTCATCCGGGCTCGCGGGAATAGGAATGGGCTGGCCGAGTTGCGTGAGGTTCGAGGTGTCCGTGCTCATGATGATTTTCCTAGGCCGGCTGCAGGCCCAGCCTGGCATCGCGGTTGCGCAGCCAGACGATGAACGGAATGGCCGCCAGCACCATCCACGCCTTGCCAATCACCTGACCGGCCAAAAATTCGAGACTTCCGAACGCGAGATACAGGAATATGGCGCTGTCGACGACCAGGCCAACGATGCTGCTCGCCACCACAGCGAGCACCAACCGCCGGCGCTGAAGGGGTGTGTACACGGCCAGGTCAGCGAATTCCGACAACAGGAAAGCTGCTGCTGAAGCAATGACCCACGCAGGCGGGGCCAGAAAGCCTGAAAGTGCCGCTCCGGCCAAGATAGCCCCTGCCGCCCACTTCACGCCGAGCCGCCGTTGGACCAGATCCCGCATCACCAGCGCGAGCCCGACCATGAGCACGCCACTCGGCGCCATCAATCCCGGCGCCACTGGAATGAGACAGGGGCCGTCCGGCGCGCATACCGTTCCCGCGTGTCCGATCAACCAGTTGGCTGCCGGAATGGAAAGGGCGAAGGCGGCCAGGAAGATATATCCTTCGAGCCGCTGCCGGGCGGCCAGCGTCTCGTTCATAACCAATCGATCCTTGCTGAGCGGCATCCTGACATTGTGGGCCGCTTTTAGCGCCCCTGGCGGCTATGGCCAAGGCTCGGCCCGCAAAAACGCTGCGACATTGCGTATGTGGGGTTGTGCGTTACGAAAGGCGAGGTAGAACCTTCTCAAGCGCGGTTCGGAATTCACCATAGCTGTCAATGACAGCATCCGGGCCAAGCTCGGTCACCGGGATTTGGGTATAGCCGAAGGTGACGCCGATCACCGGGATGCGTGCGGCCTTCGCCGTTCCGACATCGACCTCGCTGTCGCCGATCATCACGGCGCGCGCGGGATTGCCTTTGGCAAGGCGGATGGCGCCAAGCAGGTGATCGGGATGAGGCTTGAAAACTGGGAACGTGTCGCGGCCGGCGATCGCATCGAAGAGCCCCAGAAGGCCAAGCTCCCTGAGCAGCCGCCGTGACAAGTCCTCGCGCTTATTGGTGCATACGGCGAGCCGCGCCCCTTCCTCGAGGCAGCTTTCCAAAGTTTCCCGCAATCCCTCGAAGGGCCTGCTCTCCACGGCGATGTTCGTTTCGTAGTACTCGAGGAAGCTGAGAAACATGTCGTCGAGCTCTTCCTCGGAATAAATCACCCCGCGATGCTGCAGGCCAGCAGCGATCATGTGGCGCGCTCCAAAGCTGATCTCGGCACGCAGCCGCTCGGGTGGCAGCGGCTCGATCCCGCGACTTTCGAGCACGAAGTTGGTTGCGCGGATGAGATCTGGCGCCGTATCGACTAGGGTACCGTCGAGGTCGAAAACGAGGGTGAGATCGCGCATCATCAGTCGTCGGCCGTTTCGGTCCCGACAGACTTAGGCGATCCCTCCCGCGCTGTCACCGGTTTCGACCGTGCTTGCCAGCAGTTCTCCAGGGTCTTAGATCAATCCCGCAAGCTGCTGGTGCGATAGTGTGGCCCCAATTCCCAGAAGGAGCACCCCAATGCAAAAGCCCGTCATCAGTCTTCTCCGGTCGCAATGTTACGTCGATGGGCGCTGGGTTGGTGAGCCGGCCCTTCCCGTGATCGACCCTGCAACGGGCGAGGAGATTGCCAAGGTCCCCATGATGAGCGCCGAGGATACGCGCGCAGCGATCGACGCTGCGGAGCGGGCGCTGCCGGAGTGGGCCGGCATGCTGGCCAAGGAGCGCTCAAAAATCCTCCGTCGCTGGTATGAGCTGCAGATGGAGCACGCTGACGAGCTGGCGCTGCTCATGACGACAGAGCAGGGCAAGCCACTCGCCGAGGCCAAGGGTGAGGTCGTCTACGCCGCATCGTTCGTGGAGTTCTATGCCGAGGAAGCGAAGCGCATCTACGGCGAGACGATCCCGACCTTCAAGAAAGACGCCCGCATCGTCTGCATCAAGCAGCCGGTTGGCGTCGTAGCGGCCATTACGCCGTGGAACTTCCCGGCCGCGATGATCACCCGCAAGGTTGCTCCTGCGCTCGCGGTCGGTTGCACGGTGGTATGCAAGCCAGCGTCCGAGACGCCGCTAACCGCGCTGGCACTGGCCGAGCTCGCTGAGCGGGCCGGCGTGCCGAAGGGCGTCTTCAACGTCGTGACCGGCAAGGCCAGCGTCATCGGCGGCGAGCTGACGTCCAACCCGAAGGTGCGGATGCTGACTTTCACCGGCTCGACGGAGATCGGCAAGATCCTCATCGAGCAGTGCGCCAAGACGGTGAAGAAGGTCGGCATGGAGCTGGGCGGCAACGCGCCGTTCATCGTCTTCGACGACGCCGATCTAGATAAGGCGGTGCAGGGTGCCATGGCCTCCAAATTCCGCAACGCGGGCCAGACCTGCGTCTGCGCCAACCGCATCTACGTGCAGGACGGCGTCTATGACGCGTTTGCCGAGAAGCTGGCGGCCGAGGTGGCCAAGCTGAAGGTTGGCCGCGGCACCGAGCCGGGAGTTACCACCGGGCCGCTCATCAACGCGGCGGCAGTGGAAAAGGTCGAGGAGCACATCGCCGATGCGACCTCCAAGGGCGCCAAGGTGATCCAGGGCGGCAAGCGGCATGCGCTCGGCGGCAATTTCTTCGAGCCGACGGTGATCACAGGCGTGACCTCGGAAATGAAGGTCGCTCGCGAGGAGACCTTCGGGCCGGTTGCACCGCTCTTCCGCTTCAAGACCGAGGAGGAGGCCATCAAGCTCGCCAACGATACCGAGTACGGCCTTGCCGCCTACTTCTACTCGCGGGACATCGGCCGCGTTTGGCGCGTCGGTGAAGCGCTTGAATACGGCATCGTCGGCATCAATGAGGGCATCATCTCATCCGAGGTTGCTCCGTTCGGCGGCGTGAAGGAGTCCGGCCTAGGCCGCGAAGGCTCGCACCACGGCGTCGAGGAGTTCCTCGAGATCAAGTACATGCTGATGGGCGGCGTCTGATGACGGACGCCCTGAAGCTCAAAGCCGCTGAGAAAGCCCTTGAGTTTGTCGAGCCCGGCATGAAGCTCGGGCTCGGCACCGGCTCAACGGCATCCAAGTTCATCGATCTGCTGGGCGCCAAGGTGAAGGCGGGCCTCGACATCATCGGGGTCCCCACGTCCGAGGCGACACGGGCTCAGGCAGCGGCTCTCGGCATTCGCCTGACGACGCTTGAAGAGGATCCCGTCCTCGATCTGACCATCGATGGCGCTGACGAGATCGACGACGCCCTGCGGCTCATCAAGGGCGGTGGCGGGGCGCTGCTCAGGGAAAAGATCGTCGCGGCAGCGTCCAGGCGGATGATCGTGGTCGCTGATTCCTCAAAACGTGTGCCGGTGCTGGGAGCCTATCCCCTGCCTGTGGAGGTTGTTCGTTTCGGCGTGGCGGCTACGCGAAAGATGATCGAAGAGCTGGCAGCCGACGCCGGCTACACAGGACATGTTCATCTCAGGATGGGCTACGACGGCCAGCCGTTCGTAACGGACGGGGGCAATTACATTTTCGACTGTGCCTTTGGCCGGATCGAGAAGCCGGAAGTTCTCGATCAGGTGCTGAAAACCATTCCGGGTGTCGTCGAGCACGGATTGTTCCTGGGTCTCGCCGACCTCGCCATTGTTGCCGGCCACGATGGCGTGCAGGTGCTCGAGGGGAACAAGAAGAGCAAGTAAAGGCGCGCTTTGTTGCGAAACTTCTTCCCTTCAATTTGGCTATCCCGCGCGTTGCGGCCTCAATCCGAATTTTCGGTGCCGGCCAAAGCCACATGAAAGCTTCAGCAGCGCCGCGCACTATTCCAAATCTCGGAACAAGACATGACCAAGTTCGACTTCGACCTGTTCGTGATCGGTGGCGGCTCGGGCGGGGTGCGGGCGGCCCGGGTCGCGGCAGGACATGGCGCGCGGGTTGCGCTCGCGGAAGAGTACCGGCTCGGCGGCACCTGCGTCATCCGCGGCTGCGTGCCGAAGAAGCTGCTGGTGTACGCCAGCCGGTTCGCGGACGAGTTCGAGGATGCGGAGGGATACGGCTGGTCGGTCGGCGAGACGTCGTTCGACTGGGCTCAACTGATCGAGGCCAAGGACCGCGAAATCGCGCGCCTGGAAGGCCTTTACCGGAGCACTCTGGAAAAGGCGGGTGTTACGATCTTCGAGCAGCGGGCAGAGCTGGCCGGCCCCCACGAAGTGCTGCTCGTAAAGGAAAACCGTACCGTTACGGCCGAGTACATCCTCATTGCCACCGGGGCCAGCGTGGACATCGACACACGGGTGGTGGGCTGCGAGCACGTCATCACGTCCAACGACGCCTTCCACCTGAAGGAGCTTCCGCGCCGGATCGCCATCGCTGGCGGAAGCTACATCGCGGTGGAGTTCGCCGGCATCTTCGCTGGGCTGGGTGTTGAGACGACGCTCGTCTACCGGGGCGCGAAGCTTCTACGCGGCTTCGACGAAGACCTGCGCGATGGCTTGATGGAGGCATACACCAAGCGCGGCATTCAAGTGCTGACGAACACCACCTTCTGGCGCATCGACCGCACGGATAAGGGGCTCGTCGGCAACCTCAGCGACGGCACCGCTCTCGAGGTCGACCAGATCATGTTCGCCATCGGCCGTAGCCCCAATACGGCGAGACTTGGGTTGCACAAAGTCGGCGTCGCCCTGGGCGAGCGGGGCGAGATCAAGGTCGATGCCGACAGCCGCTCGAGCGTGCCGAGCATCTACGCGATCGGAGATGTCACGGATCGAGTGAATCTCACGCCCGTGGCCATCCGCGAGGGGCATGCTTTTGCGGATACGGTCTTCGGCAACAAGCCCTGGCGGGTGGACTATAGGATCGTCCCCACGGCAGTGTTTTCAACGCCCGAGATTGCGACGGTGGGGCTGTCAGAGCACGATGCCATAGCTGCCGGGCATACGATCGACATCTACAAGACCTCGTTCCGGCCGATGAAGAACATCCTGGCCGGGCGCGACGAGCGAATGTTCATGAAGCTGGTCGTCGACCGGTCGACCCAGAAGGTTCTCGGCGTGCACGTGCTCGGCCCCGATGCTGCAGAGATCGTGCAAATGGCGGCCATTGCTCTGCAAGTCGGTGCAACCAAGGCTGACTTCGATTCGACCATCGCCTTGCATCCCACCGCCGCCGAGGAGCTGGTGACCATGCGCGAGAAGTGGGTGCCGCCCAGCGCCGCGGCCGAGTAGCAAACGCCACAGTGCTCGCACTTTTTCAATTCGCTTAACGGCGGGTAAATTTCCGAAGCCGCAACCTGTGGTAGCATTCCCGAGCGAGTCGCCGGCGCGTTCCTGCACCAGCGCACACGAAGAGGACGGACGGTCATGACGGCAAATGCCATCGCCCGTGCCTCGGCTGCTCTCCTGTTCTGCTTGGCTGCCTTGGTCTCGGGACAAGCTCGAGCACAGAACTACGACGGTGCCGGCCTGCTGAGGTTCGGCGTCTTTGGCCAGGTTGCCAACACGGACTTGGACATCGACAGGCCAATCGAGGCGAGAGGGTCGGCCTCGGACACCTCCTTCGGTGGTGGTGTCACCTTCGGATACGACTACCTGTTCCAGAATGGGCTCATCCTGGGGATCGAAGGCGACATCGGCATCGATTCGGCGGACGCCGAACGCGGACAACGGGAGCTCAGCACCAATTTCATGGCGAGCATCCGTGGACGTGTCGGTGGTTACGTCAGTCCGGCCCTGATGCTCTACGGCACGGCAGGAGTGGCCTTTCTGGGTGTCGACTACGATGGTCTCGTGAGCCCGGCAACCGGCGTGCGATTCAGCGACTCCGACACTCTGGTCGGGTGGACGGTCGGCGGCGGCGTCGAGTGGGATTGGCACGGCATCGTTTTCTTTGGCGAATACCTCTTCGTCAGCTACGACACGTTCACGTCCGACGAGACATTCGACTTCCTCGATGGCGAAGAAGTCGTGTCGACCATTCGAAATGAGTTCGACGTCGATCAGCACCTCTTCCGGTTCGGCGTAAAGTTCATCATTGGCCATGACTACCGGCCGGCCGAGACCTATGGGCCGTTTAAGTAGCTGACAACTCAAGTGCGATCAGCCAAGCTCTTCGCCAGCGACAAGCTCGAAGGCGCGGAGGCGTAAGGCTGTAACTTGATGCGGAGTGTCACTGTCGTCGGCGCCGGTGTCATTGGGATGTGCGTTGCAGCCTACCTGCAACGCATGGGGGCCAGCGTGACTGTGCTCGACCCGATCGAGCCAGGGCGGAGCTGTTCCTTCGGCAACGCCGGTGCGCTCAGCCCCACGGCCTGCGTGCCCGTCGCCACGCCGGGTATTCTCAAGCAGGTGCCGAAGTGGCTCGCGGACACAAAGGCGCCGCTTGTGGTGCGCTGGTCCTATCTGCCGTGGGCGGCGCCGTGGCTGATGCGCTTCGTTCGGGCAAGCACTAAGCGCGAAGTGGAGCGCAGCGCTGCTGCACTCAGAGCCCTGCTTCGCCCTGTCTTTGATTGCTACGAGCCTCTACTGAAGGAAGCGGGAGCCGAGAGCCTCATCCGGCGGGAGGGCCAGCTTTACGTTTATGAGACAGAAGCGGCCTACCAGGCTGACGCTTTTGCTTGGGAGCTGCGACGCCGGCATGGTGCGCGGATCGAGGTTCTGTCCTCGCAAGAGCTGCGCGAGCTCGAGCCGAACCTGGCGCCGCTTTTCACCAAGGGAATCCTGCTGCCGGAGCACGGTCATTGCATCGACCCGTTCGGGCTCGTTCAGGCGCTAGCCGACAGTGTGCGGCGTAACGGCGGCACCATTCTCGCTCAACGCGTGCTCGACATCGAGATGGATGCCGACAGGCCGCGGGCGGTCGTGACGGCGGCAGGCCGGCATGCGGTTGATGTTCTGGTGGTTGCTGCCGGCGCGTGGTCTCATCAGCTCGCCCGCCATTTCGGCCACAGGGTGCCCCTTGAAACGCAACGCGGCTATCACGCCATGCTGCGTGATCCGAGCTGCACGCCGCGCCGGCCCATCATGTGGGCCGAGAAGAGGTTTATGGCGACGCCGATGCAGGCGGGATTGCGGTTCGCAGGCACCGTCGAGCTTGCGGGGCTCGATGCGCCGCCTGATTACCAGCGCGCCAGCGTGCTCTTGGAGCAAGGGAAGCGGATGTTCCCTAGCCTAAGTGGCGGGGAGGTCAGCCGCTGGATGGGCCATCGGCCGTGCCTGCCGGACTCAGTTCCGGTGATCGGTCCTTCCCCTCACGTGAGGAATGTCTATTTCGCTTTCGGCCACGGTCACCTGGGGCTGTCCACGGCTTCGACGACGGGGCGGCTCGTGGCGGAGCTTGTCATGGGCGCCAAGCCCTTCATCGATCCGGCACCTTACCGCATCGACAGGTTCTAAGCGCTCAACGAAGTCGTTTGTTGGGCTTCAAACGTTCAACAGCAGCACGACTCCGACGACGATCAGTGCAATCCCGATAGCTTCGCGCGAGGCGAGGCTCTGCTTGAACATCTGCCGCGAGACCACCTGCGCGAACAGGATCTCGACGAGCCCGAGCGTGCGCACCTTGGCGGCACTCTCCACCGCGAACGCGAGGAACCACATCTGCGAGGCGAAGGCACCCATGAAGCCCGCCGTCAAGGATGGGCGCCAGGCACGGAAAATGGCGAACAGATTTTCGCGCTCAGCCACGTACAGGTAGAGCGACAGCACCAGCGTCTGAATGATGAGCCCGAGCGCCAGCGTCGTCGACGCGGCAAGGACGAAGTTATCCGCCTCGAGCGCCATGATGCCGCCGCGAAAGCCGACGGCGGCGAGCGCGAACATGCCGCCAGATGCAATTCCTAGCGCAGCCGACTGCCAGGAGAGGGTTGCTGCAACGGACCGAGGTGGCCAGGACATCATGACCACACCGACCGTGGCGATGATGATCGCAACGACCAGACCCAGCGAGAGCTGGTCACCGAGGAAGACGAGCCCGAAAATCGCAACTTGCACCGGCTCGGTTTTCGATAAGGTGATCGTCACCACGAACGATCGCTCGCGCATCGCCGCGAGCAACAGGGCGGTGCCGCAAATCTGGGCGAGCGCGGAGCCCGCCGTCCACGCCACCATAGCGGCATTGAGCGGTGGAATCGGCTGCCCGGTGGCCAGTAACACCAGCGTAAGGAAAAGCAGGCCGAACGGCAGCCCGAACAGAAACCGCACGTGCGTTGCGCCGACCGTGCCAAGAGTGGCGGTCAGCTCCTTTTGCATGGCATTGCGGAGCGTCTGTCCTCCGGCCGCAAGAACAGTGAAGATGGCCCAGAGCCACTCTGACACGCGCTTATTCCCCCGGTCTGCCGCGGATTTCCTGGTCGCAACGAAGTGCGCCCAGGGCTCTAGCAGATCCGGGTTGCTCTTGGCGAGAGCGATAGTCCGGCCAGCGGTGGAGCCTTAGCCCTCGAGCACCCACCGGCCGTCCGGGCCTCGGCAGGCAGCGCCTTCGACCGTCCGGGTCATGTGACCGGACCGGAGCGTTACGATGACGTGGCGGCAGACTTCGCCGTTGCTCTTCTTGAAGGAGAAGACGGGCCGCACGCTTCCGCTCAGCCGGCCGTGCGAGCGCTGCCAGACGAAGTTGCCGCCGTCCGGCACCTCGGTAAGGCCGATGTGGAGGGCGTTCAGCGTCGCTATTTCGTCGATGTCATTCAGGGAGAAGTTGGCAAGCGGATTGCCGGCATTCGGGGCAGGCCTCGTCCGCAGGTCGGGGCAAGAGCATGTCGGGCCGGAGTGTCCCGTCTTCCCAGATTCGGGATCAGCGGCAGCTGCCGTGATCGGCAGGAGGATCGCCATCAGTCCAGTCGCAGCGCGAAAACCTGCGCTGACAAGGTTACGCATCATGACCGACTCGTACTCGAACTGACTGGACCCCACTTTGCGAGAGGGGTACTCGTACCCTCAAGCATGCCGCAGCTGGGTTAAGAGGACGTCAACGCTTGTTCCTTCCGGCCCGGTTGAGATCGTGAGCGAAACGTATGGCCGATACATTCAAGCCGGATTATTACGCGGGCCCGCAGGCAGGGGACTTCACCGCCGCGGAAGAGCCGTTCGCGCTGTTCGAAGATTGGCTCCAAGACGCGACCAAGCACGAGCCCAACGATCCGAATGCCATGGCTCTGGCGACCGTCGATGCGGACGGCATGCCCAACGTGCGCATGGTGCTGCTCAAGGGTGTCGATAAGCCCGATCGCGAAGATCGCGGGTTTGTGTTTTTCACGAACTTCGAGAGCACCAAGGGGCGCGAGCTGCTGACCTCGGGAAAAGCCGCGCTCTGCTTTCACTGGAAGAGCCTTCGGCGGCAGGTGCGCGTGCGCGGAGTGGTTTCGCCTGTGGCGCCGGAGGAGGCCGACGCCTATTTCGCCACCCGCCCACGCGGCAGCCGCATCGGAGCCTGGGCCAGTGCGCAATCCCGGCCGCTCGAAAGCCGCTTTGCGCTGGAGAAGGCCGTTGCGTTCTATACGGCCAAGTACGCGGTCGGGGAAATTCCACGCCCGCCGTATTGGTCAGGGTTTCGCGTGGTGCCACTGGAAATGGAGTTCTGGCACGACCGGCCATTCCGGCTGCATGATCGGGTGCAGTTTCGGCGCACAGGACCGGCAGAGCCGTGGGTGAAGACGCGCCTTTATCCCTGAGCGCAACCGGGCGAGGGGAGGCGCCGGCCCTAAACTTGTGCCTTGCCGCATTGATTTCGGCTATGCTGCAACGCACATCCGAAGCTCGTGGTCGTTGTTCATGGATGCTGTGACACCATGCCCGTAACCAGCAATGCCGAGCGAAAGACCCTGATCCTGACCGGCGCCTCGCGCGGGATCGGGCATGCGACCGTCAAGCGATTCGCCTCCGCTGGGTGGCGCGTGATCACCTGCTCGCGGCAGCCGTTCCCGGAGAACTGCCCCTGGGAGATGGGGCCGGAGGACCATATCCAGGTCGATCTTTCCGATCCTGAGGATACGCGCCGGGCCATTGCCGAAATGCGCCGGCGGCTGGAGGCGCAAGGGTCGCGGCTCAACGCCCTCGTCAACAATGCTGGCATCAGCCCCAAGGGGCCGGGAGGCAGCCGCCTCGGCACCATCGAAACCTCGCTGGAGGACTGGCAGACGGTATTTCAGGTGAATTTCTTTGCCCCGATCATGCTGGCCCGCGGGTTGATCGAAGAGCTGGAGCGGGCAAAGGGCGCCGTCGTGAATGTGACCTCGATCGCCGGCAGCCGCGTGCACCCGTTTGCCGGCGCGGCTTACGCGACGTCCAAGGCGGCGCTGGCGGCGCTGACGCGCGAAATGGCTCATGATTTCGGTCCGCGGGGCATTCGCGTGAACGCCATCTCCCCTGGCGAGATCGACACGTCCATTCTCTCGCCCGGCACCGACAAGATCGTCCGTGAGCAGATTCCGCTCAGGCGCCTCGGCGAGCCGGAGGAGGTCGCCAAGGCCATCTACTTCCTGTGCACGGAGCAGTCGAGCTACGTGAACGGGGCCGAGCTGCACATCAATGGTGGGCAGCACGTATGATGGTTTGGGCCCAGGAAGAGCGAAGGTCGGCCTCGACGATCATCAGGCAGCCCTTTTCGGGGGCTTTTTCATTCACCGGCTCGAAGCGGCCGTTGAGCCCGATCTGATCGAAGCGGAAGCCAGGCGAAGCGAGAACGTACGCCGAGTCTATTTGACCATCGTCGGTCGCACAATCGCGACCGGTCGGCTCGAAGCCCGGAAAGCGTGAGAGCTTGCGGAGCTGGCTTGGCAAGCTCGTTTGGGTCAGAGCGGTGTGAAACCTGCCTCCGATGATCACAGGCTCGCCTTCCTTCATCCGTTGCGTCGCCCAATCCTCAATGGCGGCGAGCTGCCGGCTTGCGGCTTCGCAGGCATCGTCCTTCGGCATTTCGGCGGAGCACTGCGCAAGGTCGAGTGCCAACACCCAGAGAGACCCGCTGGATGCGTGGAGTCGCGCTGCGGTGCCGGCTGCAAGTGGGGTACTCGAATTCTCCGAAACTTCTGCCAATTGCAGCAGATGATCCTGGGCGATGACGCGGAGGCCAGAGTCCCGACGGACGGCAATGGCTGTTGTCGCAACCTGAGACTCACCGCGCCGCAAAACTTGTCGTGAGACCAGCAGGTGATAGTCGCGCGCCGGAAGCATCTGGCGCACCGAATTCACGTTGCTTACGCCGTGGAGCACGACGACATCCGCATTGAGACGGAGCGGCTGCCGAGCCGCTGATTTGCTGTGCACCGCTGGGGTTCGGCGCTCCGCTCCGAACGTATGCCGCCAGATCAGCTCACGCTCGGGCTCCGTCTCCAATTCTTCGATCGCGGTCGGAGGAGCTGCGGGCGGAGAAGCCGCGTTCAGGATGACCACGCGCAGCCGCAGGCCGTCGGCTATGCCATAGTCGAGCTGCAGACCTGATTGGGCGAAACCGATGTCAGCGGCGAGCGCCATAACGCATGCAACGGCGATAGCCGCTGCAACGCCGGCGTGCCTCGCCTTCCGCACACTCATCGCCATCCCCGCTGCCCGCTCAGGTTGCGACGAGTGTGCCTGACTCGCGCCGTTCCGGAAACCCAATCAGAAGAGACCGCGGAGCCACTAACGATAGCTATCAGCCTCGCAGGCCCTCCTTCCGGACCCACTCCTCGGCGCGATCGAGCGCCCGCCCAAGAGCGTCGAACATCAGATTGATTTCGGCACCGTTGATGATCAGGGGCGGTGCGAGCGCGATCGTATCGCCGGCGACAGCACGGCAAATCAGCCCCTCTTCCTCCGCCAGCTTCACGACCTTCGGCCCCACGCCCTGCCGCACGTCGAAGCTTTCCTTGGTCGACTTGTTCTTCACGAGCTCGATGCCCCCGATGAGGCCGACGCCGCGCGTCTCACCCACGAGCGGGTGATCCCTGAGCGCCCTGAGGCGCGTCTCGAACACCGGCGCAACGCTCTGCACATGTCGGACGATGTCGATGCGCTCGTAGATCTCGAGGGTTTTCAGGGCGACAGCGCAGGAAACGGGGTGACCTGTGTAGGTGAACCCATGGGCGAAGACTCCGAGCTTCTTGCTCTCCTCGAGCAGAGCCTCATACACGGGCTCGCTGACCGTTACGGCGCCGAGGGGCATGTAGGCGGACGTGATCGCCTTGGCCATCGTGATGGTGTCAGGATCAATCCCGAAAGTCTGTGAGCCGAACCAGTTGCCCGTGCGCCCGAAGCCGCAGATGACCTCGTCGGCGATCATCATGATGTCGTAGCGCCGCAGCACCTCTTGGATCTTCTGAAAGTATGTCCGCGGCGGAGGAATGACCCCGCCAGCTCCCATGACGGGCTCGGCGATGAAAGCGGCGATGGTCTCCGGGCCTTCGCGCTGAATCAGATCCTCGAGATTATTGGCAAGGCGCGTGGCATACTCTTCCTCGCTCTCGCCTTCCTCCGCATACCGCCAGTAATGCGGACAGTCCGTGTGCAATACCCGCTGCATCGGCAGGTCGAAATCGGCGTGGAAGACCGGCAGACCAGTGAGGCTCCCCGCCGCGATCGTCACGCCGTGGTACGCCTTCATTCGACTGATGATCTTCTTCTTCTTCGTCAGCCCACGGGCATTGTTGTAGTACCAGACGAGCTTGATCTGAGTGTCGTTCGCCTCCGAGCCCGAGCAGGTGAAGAAGACCTTCGACGTCGGCGCGGGCACCAGCTCCTTGAGCTTCTCTGCCAGTGCGATCGCCGGCTCGTGACTGCGCCCGCCGAACAGATGAGTGAACGACAAACGGCTCATCTGCTCGCGCGCCGCTTCGATCAGCTCTTGGTTACCGTAGCCGAGGCCCGTGCACCAAAGGCCAGCAAGGCCCTCGATATAACGCTTGCCTTCCTTGTCCCAGACGAAGACTCCTTCGCCCCGCTCCAATACCAGGGGACCGGTTGTTCGATGCAACGCGAGATTCGTTGCAGGGTGCAAGACAGCCTCAACATCTCGCATGGCATAATTGGAAAGAGTCATCATCTGGCCTGTCCTGTGCTGGTATGATGTTGTCCTTGACGTGGTAAACCACGACGCAAGTGCGGCTTAAAGAGTTCCTATTCGCGCTGCTCGCGCCGAGGCGAAGAGTGAACGAGAATGACCAGCCTGGACGTTTCCTGGCACGCTGTCCACCGCATGATGGACGAAACCCGTCGGCGGCCGACATTCTCCGCCGTGTGGAGCCTGCGCCTGGCGCTTTTCAGCGGTGCTCTGGCGATTAGCGGCATCGTCTTGCACCGGTTCCTAGGCCTCTCGACGCCCGTCTTGCTGAACGTGCTCAAGGCGGCCTTTGTTGGCGGTGGGCTGGCGTTGCTCCTAGCTCTGGTTGCCATCGTTCGGATTTGGTTTACGGGTCGCTCCGGGGGCGCGGCGGCATTTGGCGGACTATTGTTCAGCCTCGCTCTTTTCGCTTGGCCTGCCTACTACATTCCGGTGGTACGCGATCTTCCTGCCATCAACGACGTGACCACGGACCTGCATGCCCCGCCGCCGATGTCCGCCCTGGCGAACCTGCGCGGGCCTGGCGCAAATCCAGCCGATTACCCAGGCGAGCATTTCGTCGAAATGCAGGCCGTCGCGTACCCGGATCTGCAGCCATTCCTGCTTTCCCGGCCGGTCGATGAGGCTTTTGAGATCGCTGCCCAAACGGTGAGGCGCTTGAAGTACGAGGTCGTCTCGGAAACGCCGCCGGGCGGGAGCTTTGAACAGCCTGGCTATATTGAAGCCGTGGACCGCACTCTCATCATCGGTTTCCCCGACGATGTCGTGATCCGGGTGATGGGGGATTCGGAGACGTCCCAGATCGACGTGCGCTCGGCCTCGCGCTACGGCCAACACGATTTAGGCCAGAATGCCAGTCGGATTCGCACGTTCTTCGCGGAGCTTCGGAAGGTGCTGGATAGCAGCGTGCCAGCGGCGGCCGAGGCCGATAATGCCCGCAGCAAAGGGAGAGCTACACAGCAAAGACGGGGCGGTCGAGGTCGGGGGGACCGTCGCAACTAACGAGCCCGCGTTCGACGAGGCTCTCGATGTGCGCCAGAACCGAGAGCGAGGCCGCTCTGACGAGCCGCGAGTCGAGCCCCTGGTAAACCGTGGCGACGATGCGGTCGATGGTGGTGTGCCCCTGCCGCACGGCGTCGAGGATCGCCTGCTCACGCCAGCGGCGATGGACGATGTAGGCTTTAACCATCCGGCTCGGCTGCTCGATGCGCCCGCCGTGGCCGGGCATGAAGACCGCTTCCGGCCGGTCGAGCAGCTTCTCCAACGACCGCATGTAGTCGGTCATGTTGCCCTCGGGCGGGGCGACCACGGTCGTGTTCCAGGCCATCACGTGATCGCCGCAGAACAGCACGTTGCTGTTCGCCTCTGAGAAGCAGAGGTGATCCGGCGCATGGCCGGGCGTCGCCAGCGCTTCCAAACGCCAGTCCGGGCCGGAGATGCTGTCCCCGTCGTCCAGAACGATGTCCGGCCTGAAATCGATATCGGTGAACTCGGCGCCGGATGGGCTCAACCTCAAGCTGCTCGGCGAATGACGCGTGCGGCCGCGCGCGCAAACCTTGGCACCGGTCGCGGCGCGGAGCCGTTCCAGCCCATCGGTGTGGTCGCGATGGGTGTGCGTGACGAGAATGTGCGTGATCGGGCGCCCGGCGGCTGCGCGCATGATGGCTTCGAAATGTGCATCGTCCTCGGGGCCGGGGTCGATGACAGCAAGCTCCTTGGTTCCGACGAGATAGGTGTTGGTCCCGTGGAAGGTGAACGGGCTCGGGTTGTTTGCAACGAGCCGCACGACGCCTGGGGCGAGCTCGCGGGGCTCGCCATAGGCAAAGTTCATCGTTTTCTTGAAGACGATCTCGGCAGTCATGCGGTCTCCGGTGTTGCGCGCTGTGCCGTATCACGGACGGCGCCGAAGAGATAGAGGTTGCGCAAACGGAATCGAAGTGTCGTAAGGGTCGCTGAGTCGTTCAAGCGGCCTGGCTCGCCCGGCCGTTCACGAGATGACAGGCGGCGAAGCCGCTTTCCGTCGCAACCCGCTGCGGAACGTGTGTCCGGCACATCTCCATTGCCTGCGGGCAACGCGGATGGAAAGGACAGCCCGATGGAACATTAAGGGGGTCCGGCGATGCGGTTCCGAGGAGCGCTTCGGGCAGACCGAGGCCGGGCTCCGGTGTCAACACAGAGGCGAGCAGGGCCTGTGTGTAGGGGTGGCGCGGGTTGCGGAACAGCTCGGCCGTGGGCCCCAGCTCGACGATGCGTCCGAGATACATGACCGCGACCCGCGTCGCGAGGTGCTCGACCACTGCGAGGTTGTGGCTGATGAAGATGTAGGTCAGCCCGAGGTTCTGCTTCAGGTCCATCAGAAGATTGAGGATCTGGGACTGCACCGAGACGTCCAGGGCCGAGGTTGGCTCGTCGCAGATAACGATCTCTGGCTCGGTGATGAGTGCGCGCGCAATGGCGACGCGCTGGCGCTGACCGCCCGAGAGTTCGTTCGGGTAGTGGTCAGCATACCGCGCTGGCAGGCCGACCTTGTCGAGCGCGGCGATCGCCTTGGCCCGGCGCTCCTCTGCGGACCCGATCCCTTGCACCTCGAGAGGAAGGGCCACGATGGAAGCGATCCGCCGGCGCGGGTTGAGCGAGGAGTAAGGGTCCTGAAAGACCGGCTGCATCCGCCGCGCAATCTCGCGCCGTGGCAGCGTCTGGATATCCTTACCATCAAGCCGCACCGTGCCGGTTGTCGGCGGCAACAAGCCCAGGATCATGCGGGCGAGCGTGCTCTTTCCGCAGCCCGACTCGCCGACGATGCCGAGGACCTCGCCCTTGTGCACATCGAGGTCGACGCTCGCGACGGCCGTGAGCGTCGCGCGCCTGGCAAAAATGCCCCGGTTGACGCTGAAGGTCTTCGACAGCCCGCGCACTTCGATGAGAGCGCTCACGCCGATGCCTCCCGGAGCTCCGTTTCGGCCGTGAACTCCTCGACGCAGACGTAGCGGTGGGTTGCGGACGGCGAGCGGACAGGCAACGTTTGAGCGCACTCAGCGCGCGCATATTCGCAGCGCGTCCGGAAGGCACAGCCCTCGATGCCGCCGATGAGGCTCGGCACGATACCGGGTATCGTGCCCAGTCGTGTCCCAGCCTTTGTCGTGCCAGGACGTGGCAGGCACGAGAGCAGCCCGCGCGTGTAAGGATGGCAGGGACGGGCGAACAGCTCCGCCGTCGTCGCGCTTTCGACGATCGCGCCCGCATACATTACGTGCACCCTGTCGGCGATGCGGGCCACAATGCCGAGATCGTGCGTGATAAGCAGCAACGCGATGCCGAACTCGCGTTGCAGGCCCGCCAGCAGGCGCAAAATCTGAGCCTGGATCGTGACATCGAGGGCAGTCGTCGGCTCGTCGGCAATGATGAGGTCCGGGCCGCACATCAACGCCATCGCAATCATCACGCGCTGGCGCAGGCCGCCGGAGAGCTGGTGCGGATATTGCCCCAATCGCTCGGCTGGTGAGGCAATGCCGACCTTGGCGAGTAGATCCACCGCCCGATCGCGCGCCTCGGCATAGCTGGAGCGCTTGTGGTGCCGATAGACTTCGATGAGCTGGTTGCCGATGGTCCAGGCCGGGTTCAGCGCCGTCATCGGCTCTTGAAAGATCATCGCCATGCGGTTGCCGCGCAACGCGTTGATCTCGGCGCCGGAGGCCCGCGTAAGGTCGATGCCAGCGAAGACGAGGCGGCTCGCCTGCCGTTTGGCCGTCGACGGCAGCAGATCCATGATGGCGAGCGAGGTCATCGACTTCCCGCAACCTGACTCGCCGACGAGGCACACGGTCTCGCCTCGATGCACGTCGAAGCTAACGCCGCGCACGGCATGGAGTGGCCCGGCAGGCGTGCGGATCGTGACGGAAAGATCCTTCACCTCGAGCAAGGGTTCGCGTGGTGGGCCTGCTCCCATCACGCCCTCCCGTCTGGAGCGAAAACATCGCGCAGGCCGTCCCCGAGCAGGTTGATGCCCAACACCAACAGCGCCAGCGCAGTGCCCGGGATGGCGATGAGCCAGAACGAGAAGAACATCATGTTCTTGGCTTCCGCGATCATCAAACCCCAGGAGGGAAGCGGAGGCTGCACGCCGAGACCTAGGAACGACAGGGCCGCCTCGAGCAGGATCGCGCTGCCCGCCTCAACAGTTGCGACAACGATCAGATGCGGAAACACGTTGGGCAAAATCTCGCCGGTCAGAATTCGCAAACGCGAGGCGCCTGCGGCTTCAGCCGCTGCCACATAATCGAGCGCGCGGACCTGCTGCGTGGCGCTTCGCATGACAACCGCAAAGCGGTCCCATTTCAATAAGCCGAGCGTCAGGATTACGACCGGAAGCGATCCGCCAATCATGGCGACGACTGCCAGCGCGACCAGCACCACTGGCATGGCGAGCCGGGCCGTGATGATGAAGCTGATGACGAGGTCCGTGCGGCCGCCGAAGTAGCCGGCGAGAAGCCCGAGCGTCGTGCCGATCAGGCCCGAGATCAGCATGACGGAAAACCCGATCAGCAGCGAAATGCGAGCGCCATAGAGGATGCGTGAGAGATAATCGCGTCCTAGATTGTCCGTTCCAAGAGGATTTGTCCAAACTCCCTTTTCATGCCAGATCGGCGGCACGAGCCGGCGGGTGAGGTCCTGGGCATAAGGGTCGTGGGGGGCCAGCACGGGCGCGAGCAATGCGATAGCGATCACAGCGCCCACGAGAATGAGACCAACAACCACGGATGGGTTGGCGGCCATGCGCGCCGTCGCGGTGGCCGCCCTGGGCGAAACTGTCTCGACAGGAAGGATGACAGCGTCACTCATCAGGCGACCCTAATCCGTGGATCGAGAAAGGCATTGATCAGGTCTGAGACGAGCGTCAGCAGCACGTAAATCAGCGACAGCAGCAACAAGACGGCCTGCGTAACTGGAAAATCCTTATGCGTGATGGACTGGTAGGCCAAATAACCAAGGCCATCGAGGGCGAAAATCGTCTCGATCACGATGGAGCCGCCGAGCAAATACCCGAGCTGGACCGCTGACAGCGCCACCACCGGCACGACCGCATTGCGCAATCCGTGCTTGAACACGACGCTGGCCGAGGGCAGGCCCTTGGCTCGTGCTGTGCGGATGTAATCCGAATTCAGCACCTCGATCATGCCGGCGCGAACAAGGCGCATCATGGGCGGCGTCACGTAATAGCCGAGCGCGATCGAGGGCATTACGAAATGCGCCCACGTATCGCTGCCCGATACCGGTAGCCATCGCAGCGTGATCGAAAACAGCATGATGAGCACGAGCGCGAAGAAAAAATTTGGGAGCGCTTGGCCAACTACGGCGATGGCCAGAGCTGCGCGATCGATCCACGTTCCGGAGAAAACGGCTGCGAGCACACCCAGCGGAATCGACAGGGCCAACGCGAAAAGCAAGGCAAGGCTGCCGATGAGAAAGGTCACAGGCAGCTTGTCGGCGATCAGGCCTGCCACGTCGGTCTTGAAGTAAAGCGACTCGCCTAAATCGCCGGACAGCGTCGTAAGCAGCCAATCCATGTATTGCACGATGAGCGGCCTATCGAGCCCGTACGTTCGGCGCACAAGCTCGATATCCTCATCGCGAGCCCCCTCTCCTGCGATGGCAATGGCCGCGTCGCCCGACAGACGCAGCAGCATGAACGCGACCACCGATACGAAAGCGGCGACGAGAATAGCCAGTCCCAGCCGCTTCAGCGTATAGAGCAGCATCCAACCTCCCGAGGGTGTTCAGTCTGCGCCCTTTCGCGTTATCGCATAAACCAATGTCTCTCGCCACGAGCATTGCTTCGAACGCTCGTGAGCGCAAGAGCGGGAGGGCAGGGACGTGTTTGCCAATGCCTCCCGACGAAATCCCGGTCCCACGTTTGTGCTGGTCCAAATAGTAACGGGCGGCCGTTACAGGACGCACCGCCCGCGCATAGCAAATGCTACTTCCAGCTCATTTCCCAGAAGCGGGGGAGCTCATCCGGATAGGGCGTGAACTCGAGATCTTTGTCCGAGACGTAATAGGTCGTGAGGGCATAAAGTGGCACTGCGTAGGCCCGTTCGTTTACGAGCTGCAGGCCGCGTTTATACGCCCTGCAACCCCTTTCTTTTAACACAATCTACCGC
>QGVC01000273.1 GCA_003242645.1 Pseudomonadota bacterium | reverse complement strand
TCTTATCGCTCCTACGCAATAATGTCATCAACGGTTCGGGCCACCACATATCGAGCCGGTGTCTCTCGAACCTCCAATGCCTTGAAGTGCGCCTTCCCGCATTCGATCTTCGCGCTCTCCTTGTCGCTGAGATCGTCCGTGAACAGGCTGCTCTTGGTCTCGACCACGAGGTAGAGCCGCTCGGCACCATCCTTCTCCACCAGAACTGCCCAGTCCGGGTTATACGACCCGAGCGGTGTCGGTACCTTGAACCAGCCGGGAAGCTTGGCGTAGACCTTGACCGCCTCGTTCTTCTCGAGGCCGTCCGCAAATGCGGCTTCCGTGCCCGAGTCGTAAACGACACTCTCGAATACGGACTTCCTGGTTTCGGTGAGCATGTTCCTGATGTAGCCGGTCAGCTCTTCCTGTTCGAAGAGCTCCTGCGCGTAGTAGTACTCATCGCCGAGCCGTTGGTACTTGATCCCATCCACGATCGCCAGCCGCTTGCATCGATTGATCGCCTCGGCGGCCAGCTCGATGAAGGCCTGCGGGTTCCGCTTGAAGTCATCCAATCTCCCGCAGCCAGTGAGGATGCGACAGATGGTGCGACGCGTGAGCTGCGTGCGATCCTGGAGCTGGGTGAGCAAGTCGGGAAGCTCGATGTCTGTTTCGTCCAGGACCACCGTTTGTGCGCCGCCACGCTCGGTCGCTTCCACGCCGCCCTTGCCAATGGCGATGTCCGCCTTTCGCCACTGCAACCGCGTTTTCGGAAGCGGCGGCGCGTCGCGCAGCGCCTTGATGCACGCCTCGACCAGCTTCTCGTTGTCGAATTCGACCCGGTAGGTGGTCTTGTCCTTGATCCGGTCCCACAGCGCCTTGAACTCCGGACTGTGGAGGATGGCCTGGCGCGGCCGCACCTGCCGGCGTTCGTCGGCGTTCTTGATCTCGAGGCGACCGGCGACCTTCGCGATGATGTCGGCGATCTGGGCATGGTGCGGACGGAACTCATCCGGCAGCTCGATATGGCCGTTGGCCAGCGCCTGTTTCAGGGACTCCTGAACCTTGCCGCGGGCGTCGATATACCCGGCCGACCTGAGATGCTCCCAGAGCGCCTTCGATTTTTCGAGCCCCAGTGGCGTCATCTCGCCGCTCTCAGAGGTAACCTTCACGGCCACGAAGTGGTGCGCTTCCAGGATGCCGAACCGGATGCCGGTCTCGGCCTCGATCTCCTTCTGCAGGTTCTCGGCGAATTGTTCGTAGCTTTCGGTCGCGATCACGGTCAACGTGTTGACATCGAACCCGCGAACGCGCTGGCCATCCTGGTTCACGCAAAGCCGCAGCCCCCGGCCGATGGTCTGCCGCCGCTCGCGCTCCGTCCTGATGTCGCGCAGCGTGCAGATCTGGAACACGTTCGGGTTGTCCCAGCCCTCGCGCAGCGCCGAGTGGGAGAAGATGAACTTGAGCGGGGTGTCGAAGGAGAGGAGTCTTTCCTTGTCCTTCATGATCAGGTTGTAAGCCTGCTCTGCCGCCTCGCGACCGGCTTGATTGCTCTCGGTCGTGTCCACCGCGCGCTTGGATTTCTTGTCGATGGAAAAGTACCCCCCGTGAACCTCCTCTGCGGCGCGGCTCAGGTCTACTTCCTGGAACAGCGTCCGGTAGTCGGGATGGTTCGCGAGGCGCTTGTACTCTTCCTCGAAGATGCGCGCGTATTCGCCTTTGACCGGATTGCCGTCGTCGTCGTACTGCCTGTACTTCGCGACTTCGTCGATGAAGAACAGGGACAGCACCTTGATCCCGAGCGGGCGCAGGCGCTTCTCCTTGTCCAGATGTTCCTTGATGGTGCGGCGGATCATTTCGCGCTGAACGGCCAGCGGATCAACGTCACCCCATGCCTGGCCCGGGCGCAGGTACTGCTCCCCGCCGGGCACCCGAAGCTCGAGGAACTCATTTCCTTTGGCAACGCAGATCTCGCCGATGCGACAGTCGCGGTAGATGGGACGGCGGGTCGTCTGCTCCAGGTCGTCGCCGTCGTACACGGTGACCTCGCGGCGCTGCACGCCGGTGGCTGTCTCCACATCCAGCTCCACCCTGGCGCTGATGCTGCCGCGTTTGTTGCTGACCGACACCAGACGCACGAACGGCCTGTTGTGCGCGTCTTCCACCGTTGCCGACGCGACCTCGATCTGCTTGACCAGCCGACGCTCGTAGGCGTCCACCGCGTCGAGGCGGTAGACCATGTGGTGCTTGTCCACGTGCGTGGCGGAGTAGCGCAGGGTGCAGAGGGGGTTCATGGCATCCAGCGCCTGCTTGCCCGCGCCCGTCAGCCCGCCGTCCACGCTCTGCGGCTCGTCCACGATCACGATGGGGCGCGTGGCCTTGATCAGGTCGATGGGCTTTTCACCGCCGGTCTTCTCGCTGTCCTTATAGAGGTTGTTGACGTCCTTCTTGTTAATGGCGCCGACCGTCACCACCATGATCTGGATCTGTGCGCTGGTGGCGAAGTTGCGCACCTGGCCGAGCTTGGCGGAGTCGTAGAGGAAGTAGTCGAAGGGCACGCCCGCGTAGAGGCTCCTGAAGTGATCCTCCATGATCTGGAGCGACTTGTAGACGCCCTCCTTGATGGCGATGGACGGCACGACGATCACGAACTTGGTGAAGCCGTAGCGCTTGTTCAGCTCGAAGATCGTGCGCAGGTAGACGTAGGTCTTGCCGGTGCCGGTTTCCATCTCCACGGTGAAGTCGCCGGAAGCGAGCGATTCGGACGGCGCGATGCCGTTGCGAAGCTGGACGGCCTGGAGGTTGGCCAGCAGTTCATCGTCGAGCAGCGTCAGGCGGTTGCCGATGCCAAGGTCGTTATGCGCGAAGCCAAGGCGCATCTGCGTGTCCGCAGGGTCGCGCGTAACCGTGAATTCGGTGCGGCAGATTTCCTGCCCGCGAAACAGGTCGCAGACCGCCTCGATGGCCTGGAGCTGGTAGTCGAGATCGGGTTCGAAGTGCAGTTTCATGGGCGCGCGTACTCACAGACTCCGAACGTTGGTGATACCGTGCTGCTCGAGGATCGCGGCCATGTTGGTCTTGGCCACGTCGTCGGCGAAGGCGCTGTCGCGGAAAACGCAGGTCGTGTCGCCGGCGGGCGCGAGCGCCTTGTGCCAGTCCACGATGCCCTGCGCCAGCGCTTCCACTTCGGCCCGCTCGATCTTTGGCGCGAGGCATGCCATCAGCACGCCCCCGCCGACGGAGTGAACCTCCTTGCCGGCGAACGTGCGTGTCTCGATGGGGACGCAGAGGTCGAGGCCGAGCTTGAGGAGCAGCTCGTACAGCACATCGGTCTCGGTGCGATCGGGCTTGATGTGCTCCATGGAGTCGAGGAGCGTCTGTTCAAGGTTGTCGCGGTCGGGCTCCCACGCGCGGATGTTGCTGGAGTCGAGCTTGAAGACTCGGAAGCCAAGGTCGCCCGTGTACGTCGGGTTCTCGTCCTTGATCTTCTTCGCGGCGCGGCGGAGGCGTTCCTTGGTTAGTTCCGCAATATTGCGGGGTTTCCCAAGCTTGTCGCAGAAGTCGGCGGCTACCTTCTGGTCCTTATTGTCCGGTTCAAGTGACTCAGGTAATTGGACAAGGATGTAGCGGCGATTGCTTTCGTCAGCGGCGTTCTGCGCCATGACGGCGTGACCAGTAGTCCCAGAGCCTGCGAAGAAGTCCAGCACAAGATCATTAGCGGTCGTGCAGGTAGCTATGAGTTGTGAAATTAGAAAAGGAGACTTTGGCGCTTGAAACAACTTCGCCTTCGTTTCGAAGAGATTATTGAACTCCCTCTGACCGCGCTCAGTGTAGAATGACTTGTCAACGAGGATCGTCTTCAGCATTCGATCCGCGCCGTTAGCGTAGCTCTTGCGGTATATTTTCCAGCGACCGTTGACCTGGCGCCCCATAAGCAGTGCAAGATCGCGCATTGCCTTCTTGGAATCCCATGTCCAGCATCCTTCGAACCCATCATCCCAGATTGGCAATACTTCGGTAGCGCCTTCGAATCGCTCCAGTGAGACTTCACCATCCTCAGCTACGTAGAGGGGGTAGTAGAGGTTGGGCCTGTTGTGTCGGCCGAACTCTCGATGGGTATTACGTAGTTCCAAGAGACGATACTTGCCGCCATCATCTTCATCTGGATACTCAGACTCTATCTGATCTTCCTCTTTTGCGATCGAAAAGAAGCCCTTAGGCAGGACGGTTCTTGAGTAGGCGACTATGTACTCATGATTGGTTGCGAAGTGTTTGTCCTGCGAGCGTCCTTTCGGATTGCACAGAACAGTTAGGGCAGCAACGAAGCACTCTTCTCCAAAGACGATGTTGCATAGCATCCGAAGATGGTGAAGTTCTCTTTCGTCGATACTGATGAAAATTACGCCATCTTCCTTCAAGAGTTGTCGTGCGCATATTAACCTCGGGTAGAGCATGTTCAGCCAGTCGGTGTGAAAGCGCCCACTGGCCTCCGTGTTGGTGCTGATCTTCCGTCCGCTCTCGACTTGCCCGGTAAGTTCGAGATAGTTCTTGATGCTGTCCTGGTAGTCATCGGGATAGACGAAGTCTTTCCCCGTGTTGTACGGCGGATCGATGTAAATGAGCTTCACCTTCCCCGCGTAGCTCTTCTGCAGGAGCTTCAGCACTTCGAGGTTGTCACCCTCGATCATCAGGTTCTGCGTGGTGTCCCAGTCCACGCTGTCCTCCGGGCAGGGACGCAGCGTGCCGGTCGAGGGTGTGAGCGCGAGTTGACGCGCGCGTCGTTTGCCGTGCCAGTTGAGACCGTACTTCTCGTCTGCGTCGGTGACGGTGGCGTCACCCACCAGCGCCTTGAGCACGTCCACGTTCACCGCGGCTCCGTTCGGTCCCTCGGTCACCAGTTCCGGGAAGAGCGTCTTCAGGCGCTGAATGTTCTCGGCGACGC
>QGVC01000272.1 GCA_003242645.1 Pseudomonadota bacterium | reverse complement strand
CTCTTGTGCCCTGCGTGCTTCTTCCTCGGCCCTCAAATCCTCTTCCGAACGGACCTCAATCGTATCCGTGCCTGTATAGCCTTCCGGAAGATCACGGAGCTGCTCCTTGACGAACGCTACGACCTCCGCATCGGGCGCTTGGCCTGTGACGGTCAGGTTCTGACCCTCAAGCCGCGCCTCGCCGCTACGAAGTCGTGAAAGGATTGTGAGAGCCGTCTCACCAGCCTTGGCCCATTTCTTGGAAGAGGCCGCGGCGGTCTGCGTGCCATCAATCAGCCGCGTTTCCGGAAACAGCTCACCGGCAATGCGGAACAGCTCAGCCTTCGTAGCTTCGTCGGGAACCTGCCCCTCAAGCACCAGCTGACCATCTCCCGCCACTGCACGCCAGCTCAGATTCGGCTCGGGCGGGACGTCTACAACAAGCTTGAGATCAAGCTCGCACGCGCGGTCGATGGATGCTCGGAGCTCGTTCTGAACCGCCTCGGCCTTCTCCTCGTCATCCGTAACCGCTTCCACCGTCAGTTGGGCATCCGACATCTGCAGCCGGCCGTTGCCCAACGCCGCAAGTGCGGACAGTCCGGCCCCAATGCAGGTGAGTAAGCCTTCGGGAGCACCAGCGCCGAGTTGAAGCTCGTCGGTGACTGTCAGACTTGGGAAGCGAGATCGCACCACCTCTAGCAAAGCTTTGCGTGCTTCCTCGTCGGGCACGTAGCCAGACAACCGCAGCGACGGCTCATCGATCAGTACGCCAACCGTATACGGGCTGATCTTCGGAAGCGTCGGCTCCTTGAACTCGATCTCAGCGTCAACTTTGATCGATCTCGGAATACTGTCCCTCAGGCTTTCGCGCAGCTGCCTGGCCGTCTCCTCTTGGGCGGCGAGCCCGGAAATTCGAAGCTCATTCGCTTTGATCTCGACCCGGCCTTCCTCGAGCAAAGCAAGCTTTCCAAGCGCACCAACGGCCGCTGTGACGAAGTCCCTGGGCTCACCAGAGCCGATCCGCATGCGGTCGACTATGCTTTTCTGAGGGAAAGCGCCCTGAGCCGCGGACAAGATCTGCTCGTGCGCGTCCTGATCCGGAACGTACCCGACGAGCTGAAGCTGGTTCGACGAAAGGCGCGCGCCCCAAACGTAAGGTTTAACGACGGGCGCAATGACCCGGTCCTCATTCAACGCTACGCCCTGGGGGAGGCCATTGGCCAACGAAGACTTGAGCGCGCGATAGGCGTCTTGGTCCTGTGCCTCGCCGACAACCGTCAACCCTTCCTTGCTCAGCTCGACGGCTGCTTCGGGCTTCAGCCGAGAAAGTTGCTTCAGTCCAAAGCTTATGCCACCGAGCCAAACCTCCGTGTTCGGAGCGCCGCGGGCCAGTTGCATCCGATCCTGGATTTCGAGGTCGGGGAACGTGGCCTTCGCCGAGCCGATGATCGCCCGCCGCGTTGCCTCGTTCGGTACATAACCGCTCAGCTTCAGCCGGCCTTCGCGGAGGTTGGCGCGCCAAACGTAATCCTTCTGCTCCTCTAGAAGACCGGCGCGGTTCCTGACCTCGCGCACGCCCCAAATAGAGCTGGTGATCTCATACGCTTTCCGCAGCTCTTGCTCGTCGGGCGCGCTGCCCGTGATCAGACCATCTCGGCCGGAGAAGGCAACCTCCGCCCAGCCGAGCCCGGCTTCATCCAGAGCCGTACGGCTCTGCTGCAGCAGCTCAGCCTCGATGCGGGCGAGGACGCCCTGAAGATTCATGATTCCGAGCAGGCCGATGATCAGAACGCCCCCCAGAAGCCAGCGCAAGGGATTGCATCTCATGCCGCTCTTGTCTCCCTCGTCCCCCGTGACAGGCGCGCGATTTTCCTCGATTGTTCACCTGCTTATTGTGCTCACGCCAGTCACGATCACGTGGCCGCGCTGTCGTCGCCACCGTTCGCCCGGCGGAACTATAGTCAACAGATTTATTCAATGGAAGTTGGCTGCTGGACGGAGCGACACTGTAGAGTGCCGCGTAAGAATAGTGCGGTTGCGAATACTAGAGCGGCTCGATCACAGTCGATGTACATTTTGAAATATTCTTCACGACCAAGCTGCCCCGCACAGTAGAGCGATGCCAATTAGAAATTGCCCAGCAAAGAAGGTTGCAGTGACGGGCACGACAGGTAGGTAAGCTCACCCTGCGCCGCGCAAGGCGCGTCGTATTGACAATGATTCTCGCCCTCCTATCGTGAGTTGTGATGTGCCACTGCGCACCAGCTCGAACCGATCTCTCAAGAGCACAGGCGCGCCATTCTTGGAGCCAATCCCGTGCAAGACGTACCGACCAAGCTGAAGAAGTACCAAGTCTATATCGACGGTAAGTGGTGCGATGCCGCATCGGGCAAGACGTTCGAAACGATCGATCCGTACACCGGTGAGCCTTGGGCGCTGATCCCCGAGTGCGATGCCGTCGATGTCGACCGGGCTTGCGAGGCCGCGAGCCGCGCATTCGAAAGCGGGCCATGGCCCAGGATGACGCAAACAGAGCGAGGCCGCCTGCTGCGCAAGATCGCCGGGCTAATCGAGAAGCACGGCGAGTACCTCGCGCAGATCGAGGTGAAGGACAACGGCAAGCTCATCTCCGAGATGGCGGCGCAGCTCAAGTACTTGCCGGAGTGGTATTATTACTACGGCGGCTTGGCCGATAAGATCACCGGCATGGTGGTGCCGGTCGATAAGCCCGACCACTTCACCTACACGCTGCGAGAGCCGGTCGGCGTCTGCGCGTTGATCATTCCCTGGAACTCGCCGCTTCTTCTCGTCGGCTTCAAGCTGGCGCCGGCACTGGCGGCGGGCTGCACCGTGGTCATCAAGCCGTCGGAGTACACGTCCGCCTCTCTCCTCGAGTTCATGAAGCTGGTGATCGAGGAAGCCGGCGTGCCCCCGGGCGTGGTGAACGTCGTGACGGGCTTTGGCGCAACCACGGGCGAGGCGCTCGTCACCCATCCCAAAGTGGCGAAGGTCGCCTTTACGGGCGGCAGCGCGACCGGCTCACGCGTGGCTTCGCTGGCCTCGGCGAGCTTCAAGAAGGTGTCGCTGGAGCTTGGCGGCAAGTCGCCGAACATCGTCTTCGACGACTGCATCATCGACGAGGCCGTCAACGGCGCCATCTCGGGCATCTTCGCAGCGACGGGGCAGACCTGCGTCGCTGGCTCCCGCCTGCTCGTCCAGGAGAGCATCCACGATGAGTTCGTGGAGAGGCTCGTATCGGTTGCCAAGACCGCAAAGCTCGGCAATCCCATGAGCTATGAGACCCAAGTCGGACCGGTTACGACGCCGCCGCAATACCAAAAGGTGCTCAACTACATCGAGATCGCCAAGAACGAGGGCGCCAAGTGCGTGCTAGGCGGCGGCCCAGCCGGACCCGAAATGGGCGGCGGCAAGTACTTCGTTCAGCCGACGATCTTTACCGACGTCGACAACAAGATGCGGATTGCCCAGGAGGAGGTGTTCGGCCCTGTCCTCTCCGTCATCAAGTTCAAGGATGAAGAGGATGCCATCCGCATCGCAAATGATGTGATCTACGGCCTCGCCGCCGGTGTCTGGACGCAGTCCGTCAAACGGGCGACGATCATGCCGCGGCGAATCCGTGCCGGCACGATTTGGGTCAACACCTATCGTGCGATGAGCTTCACGATGCCGTTTGGCGGGTTCAAGAGCTCAGGCGTTGGACGCGAGAACGGAATAACCGGCATCGACGAGTATCTGGAAACAAAGAGCGTCTGGATCTCGACGGCGCCCAACACGGGCAATCCGTTTGTTATGAAGACGGCGGTGCAGTCGTAGGCCGTTCGGAGCGTCGCCTAACGGCTAAATGGCTTTAGCTCGCTGAGATCATCAACCTCCGCCGCCTGACGAAGGTGACGGAGGCATGTGGCTACTTGTTACTCACGATGTGAAGGAGGGCGGCGTCGACACGCGCCGCAGTGTCCTCCCAGCGCGGGAGCCTCAGCCGCTGCTCCCGCGCCCCACGCATCAAGGCAGTGCGAGTTTGCGGTTCACGCAAAACACGCGCCAGCGCGGTGCCAAGGGCGTCAGGATCACCGCTGGGAACGATCAGCGCCGCGCTCGGGCTCAGCCACTCCGATACTGCGCCTGCCGCCGTCGTCACCACCGGCAGCCCCCGCGAAATGGCTTCCGCAATGGCCATCCCGAACCCTTCGTGCCGAGACGAGGCAACGTAGATGTCTGCTTGGCGCCAAACCTCCTCGAGCGCTACGTCGTCGAGCTCACCTACCAGATGCACCCGGTCCTGAAGTCCCGCTGCCGCGATGCGAGCCCGCAAGGCTGAGACGTGATCCGGTGCCCGCTTGATGTTGCCGACGATCGTCAGCCGCCACGGCTCGTCTCGAAGTGAGCTCAGAGCGTCGATCAGAACACCATGGTCCTTACGCGGAACGACCGCACCGACCGACAGAAGTGTTAGCTCGCCGTCTCGCGAGCCTTCAGACAACGGACGACTATCCGTGCCCGGAGGCGCGACGACAATGCGGTCCGCCTCAACGCCAAAATTGTCGCGAAGAAATTTCGCTGTCGTTTCAGACGTCACAATCGCCAGCCTAACGTGGCGAAGCGCTTCGCGTTCGGAGCGGCCGAATGCATCGTCGACGCCAGCGCCGTACTGCTCGAGCATCAGCGGATGGTGCACGATCATCACCAGCCGCAGCCGCTGTGCCTCTCGCTGCGCCACCTCCGGCAGCACGCCGAGGCACAGTTGATCGGTAAGGACGAGCGTTCCGTCCGCCAGCTGAGCGAAGGCCTCCGCAGATTGCGCGCGGGCTGCTTCATCCGGATACGGAAAGCCGGCGGGAAGAACGATCTCGCGCACACGCCAGCCCAGCGCGGCAAGCTCCTTGATCAATCGCGTGTCGTAAACCCATCCGCCGGTGCGCCGCTCATAGTCG
>QGVC01000271.1 GCA_003242645.1 Pseudomonadota bacterium | reverse complement strand
CTCGCTTGTCTCTGGATCGCTGGCGTCGCCTACGTCGCCGGCATCAACTGGCCCGTGTTTCCACTCGACTTACCAGCATCAGATCCAGACGTCAGGGCTGTTTACGAGAGAGCGGTCTGGGCGCATGTGGCGCAGTATTCTCTCATTGCGCTGGTTCCCGCCGCTGTCCTCTTCGGCATTTCTCGAGCTGTGTCCAGGCGAAGGAATAAGGCTTCGTGAACCCTGCTGGCATTAGCGCCTTGCATTTCGTGACGAAGAGACAGGACTCTATGAGCCGCACACCTAAAGAAAAAGACAACCCGATCCCTGTCTGACAGGTGAAAGTAACCTGCGTCGCTGGTCACTCCTTCCCCTCTCTAGCACTATCCCAAGGCACTTGGGCGCCGGCCATCACGCAGAGCAGCTCGAACAGCAAGGTCGCGCCGATGAGTGCCGTCATCCCTGAGGGATCGAACGGGGGTGAAACTTCGACGAGATCGGCACCAACGATATTAAGGCCGGAAAGGGCGCGGATCATCTGCTGTGCTTCGCGCGTAGTTAGTCCTCCGATCTCGGGTGTGCCGGTGCCGGGAGCGTAAGAAGGGTCTACGGCATCGATATCAAACGAGATGTAGGTTGGCGATTGGCCGACAATCGAACGGGCTTCGGCCATCACCGACTCTACTCCCCGCGCGACGAATTCCTCGATTAAAATGATGCGGATCCCAGCCTCGCGGGCGAAATCGTAATTGCGCGCATCGGAGATCGAGCCCCGAATGCCAATTTGGACGATCCGTTTCGGATCGAGCAGGCCTTCCTCGACGGCGCGGCGAAATAGGGTTCCATGATTGTATCGATTCCCGAAGAATTCGTCGTAGGTATCCGAATGCGCATCGAATTGAATTAGGCCAATTGGGCCGTTGGCTACGATGCCGCGCAATATTGGCAGAGTCACCAGGTGATCGCCACCGACGGAGAGCGGCCTCGCTCCCGCCTGCCGTACCTCCGCGAAGAAGGATGAAATGGCGTTAAGGGCACTATTCACATCGAGAGGACTTAACGGCACGTCGCCACAATCTCCGACTCGAGCGAGATCGAAGGGCGACAGTCCGGAGACATGATGGACGCGCCGTACGAGGCTCGACTGGTTGCGCACTTCGCGCGGCCCATGTCGGGCGCCCGGTCGGTTGGTGGTCCCGCTGTCGAAGGGAATGCCGACTAGAGCAATGTCCACCTGGTCGGGCCGCGCCATCGGCAGGCGCATGAATGTGGATGGACCAGCAAAACGCGGCACGCGACCGGAATCGAGCGGTTGGAAATCTGCTGTGCTCAAGTCTTATTTTCCTTCCGATGTATTTGGCTGCCGCAGAAAACCAATCCTCCGCTAGCGGAGCGGGTTAGTGGAATGAGCACGTAACCACGAATCCTGCCGACCGGCCTTTCTTGCTGCCAGACAGAATAGAGCCTCCGCGATCAGCCGACCTGCAAGAACGCTGGTCGTGCCACTGGAAGTATCGAAATCCGGCGATACTTCCACCAGGTCGAAGCCAGCAAATCCATTGCGTGCAGCGATGCGCACCCCGCGGATGATCTCTCGCGATGTGAGCCCGCCCGGCTCAGGACTGTTGGTCCCTGGAGCGAAAGCCGGATCGACCCCATCGATGTCGACGCTGATGTAAATGCGTGCACCATCTGCCCCGGCAATCGTGCGGGCGCGCTCAGCAACAACATCGATTCCCAGGCGCTCAACTTCCGCCATCGAGAAAACGGTTATGCCCAGCTGGCGGTACAGCGGAGTCCATTCTGCCAGGTTGCGTGGACCGCGGGCGCCTATAACGACAATGCGGCGCGGATCCACCTTGTCGAGCTCGGCGATACGTAGAAGTGGGGAGGCGCGGGTGAGCCGGTCGCCACCAAAGGATTCGCTGAGATCAAGATGGGTGTCAAAAACGATTACTCCAACTGGCGTTTCAGCGGCATCAGCCACCGCGCGCACCGCGGGATAGGAGATGCCGTGATCGCCACCGATCGTTAGCGGAACAACGCCTTTGGAGAGTATTTCTCCCAGCTTCGCCTCTAGGCGGGCATAGCTCGCCGCATTGTCGCCTGGCACCACATCGATATCGCCGACATCAACGACGGCGATATAGGCCAGCATATCGAGATCCCAGTCGAAGCTGTAGCTGCCATAGAGAAGCGAGTACTTTCGAATTTCCTGGGGCGCGCGCCGTGTCGCACCACCACGAAAGGTCGCAATGCCGTCATGGGGCATTCCGACTATTACAGCGTCGACCAAAAGTTCAGAAAGATTACGTATGTAGGGAAATCCCATGAAAGGCGGTACGTCGCCGTAGATGCGCGGAACACCGGACGGGCTTAAGGATTCACTCACGAACGGCCTCCTTCGCAACGTCAGAATGATCGAAGGATTTCGCTACCGATTTGGCTCCGATAAGCGTGTTGCGTGACTTCCAAGTGTCCAGGAATTCTCGAAGACGTGCGCTTTGCGGCTCGTTGAAAAGCTTTGCCGGCGGCCCCTGCTCGATCAATCTGCCTTGGTCCATGAACACAATACGATCCGCGACCTGGGCAGCAAAGCCCATCTCGTGAGTCACGACGACCATCGTGATGCCTTCACTCGCCAGCTGCTTCATCGTGTCGAGGACCTCTCCGACAAGCTGCGGGTCCAAGGCCGAGGTGGGCTCATCGAACAAGATGACGTGCGGCTCCATCGCGAGCGCACGCGCAATGCCAACGCGCTGTTGCTGACCGCCCGAGAGCTGCGAGGGATAGCGGTCTGCGAACTTTTCCATGCCCACCTTTGCAAGTACCCGCAGGCCCATCTCCCGCGCCTGTGCCGCCGGGATGCGCTTGGTGAGGCGAAGACCAAGCGTCACATTGTCCAGCACCGTCATATGCGGCCAGAGATTGAAGTGTTGAAACACCATGCCAACGTTGCGGCGCACGGCATCGATGTTCTGCTCACTTTCCCGCACGAGTCCTCTGGCGGTCCTCCGGTATCCAAGAAGACGGCCTTCGATTTCGATTTCGCCGGACGTGTACTCCTCCAGGAAGCTGATGCAGCGAAGCAGGGTGCTTTTCCCTGAACCAGACGGCCCGATGATACAGACGACCTCCGAGGGAAATACCTCCAACGAGATATCCGACAAGGCAGTGAAATCGCCGAACTTCTTCGAAAGATTGCGGACCTTGATTACGGGTTCCGGAGATTGGTTGGCCATCGGATAAATCCGATACTCTTGTTAATCGTCGTTTAGAACCGCACCCGGCGCTCGACTAGCCTACCGAGTTGCGCGACACCTTCTACCAGCAGCCAATAAAGCAGCGCGGCTGCAAGATAAGGCTCGAGAACGGCATACGTCTCATTGACGAATTGTGTCGTGTTTTTTGTCAGCTCCGCAACAGTGATGATCGAGAGTACGGCTGATTCCTTGATGAGAATGATGATCTGGTTGACCATGGGCGGAGTGATGAGCATGAGCATCTGCGGCAGCTTGATGTATCGGATGATTTGAGCGCCCGTCAAACCCGCCATGCGAGCAGCCTCAATCTGCCCTTTAGAGATTGATTGGAAGCCAGAGCGGAAGATTTCGGCAAAATAGGCAGCACCGTAGAAGCCGAGGCCAACCACGCCGACAGTCTCGGCGTTCAGTCTCAGACCGATGCTGGGTCCGCCATAATACAGCACAAAGAGAAGAATGAGGATCGGTAATCCGCGCATGATTTCGATATAAAGGCGCACGATCCAGCTCAATGGTCGCAATCCGATGCCGCCCAGGATCGTGAGAACGAGCCCCACAGAGATTCCCAGAACGGCAGCTAGTGCGCAGATCCAGGCTGTCGTTGCCAGCCCGGATAGCATGAGAGGCGCGTACTGGACCAGTAGCTCGAGGTGCTGTGGCATGCTTCAGGTTCCGTGAGCGAGCCGTTGCTCTGCCGCCCGGCCGATGAGCGAAAGGAGAGAGTTGATAACAATGTAGATGACTGCGGCCGTGATGTAGATTTCAAACGGGCGATAGGTTGCCGCTACGATCTGCTGGCTCACTCGCATCAACTCCGTCACAGCGATGACGGAAATAAGCGAGGAATTCTTCAAGATGCTGATGGTCTCGTTGACAAGCGAAGGGATAACCAGACGAAAGATTTGAGGGATGATGATATGGTACCGCGCCGACCATTTTCGGATGCCTACCATTCGTGCAGCTTCCATTTGCCCGGCAGGTATCGCTAATAATCCGCCGCGAAAGATTTCGGCCTGGAAGGCCATGGTATTGAGGGTGAGAGCAACGATTGCGGCGATGATAGGCGGCACATTAATGCCGATGAGCGGCAACAGGTAATAAATGATCAGAAGTTGTACGAGGATTGGGGTCCCGCGCCACGCACTCTGATAGACGCGGGAAATGTAGCGCAGCCACGGCCGAGTTGATGTCAGACAGAAGCAAAGAAACAAACCGAGCGGCATGCCGAGCACGATGGCGACGCCCGAGACTAGCACGGTCACCCATGCGCCCCAGAGCATCATGGGAAGATTGGCTTGTATCAGAGCAACTGTCGCCACTGACGTCCCCCTGAAGTTTCAGCTACGGTGCGGCTCCTGTGGGGAATGGCTCTGTTGGATGCCGGCCGATATACTTCTATGGCTTGCAGCCAGGAGCACCAACTCCTGACCGCGGGCAACTGTCCAAGAATCCTGACTGATGGTCCCTGTCACTCCTGTGGGACGGGCAGGGCATCACTCGGAATTTTCATAGTGAAGCCGAACCACTTCTCCTGAAGTCTCGCGATCGTTCCCTCAGCAGCGAGCTGACGGAGCCGCTCATCTATGAAGTCGGCTAGCGACTTGCTGTCGTCATCCTTTCGAAATGCCCAACTGAAGTAAGTCGGCGCGCCAAAGGTGGTTGTTACGGCTTCGAACACATCGCCACGCTGTGTTTGAA
>QGVC01000270.1 GCA_003242645.1 Pseudomonadota bacterium | reverse complement strand
CAAGTGAGGGAAAGAGAGAGTGACCGGGCTGGATGTCCCGCTCGATCTTGCGGTCCTGTTCGAGAAGGTGGAGGCCCTGCTGAAGGCGGGGGTGCTCCCCCGCGCAGTGGTGTGCTCGTTCCCGGGGCTGCTGCCCGCGACGAAGTCGATCCTCTTCAGGATGTTCAAGGGCAAGCAGCTCGCGCAGGTCAACAAGTCGCCCGTCGCCGACCGGATCATATTCGAGGCTGAGGTTCTGGGGAACGGCGGGCGACCCGAGCTGCCGCCGATCGACCCCGAGAATGACCTTGCGGTGCTTCAGTACACGGGTGGCACCACGGGCATTCCGAAGGGGGCGATGCTCACCCACGCCAACCTCTACGTCAATGTGCTGCAAGTTGCCGCGTTCGCCCCGGAGCTGGAGACGGCCCGGCATCGGGTGCTGGCCGTGCTCCCCTTCTTTCACGTCTTCGCCATGACGGTGGTGCTGAACTTCGGGGTCATGAAGGCCGCGGAAATGATCCTCATGCCGCGTTTCGTCCTCGAGGAAGCCATGGAGCTCATCGAGGACCTGAAGCCGAGCATCCTTCCGGGCGTTCCGACATTGTTCAACGCCCTCATGAACCATCCGAGGTTCGCGAGCCTGGACGTATCCTCGCTCCGCTACTGCCTCTCCGGAGGCGCGGCCCTGCCGGTGGAGGTGAAGCAACGGTTCGAGAAATTGACCGGATGTAAGCTGGTCGAAGGATACGGCCTGTCGGAAACCTCGCCCGTTGTAACCGCCAATCCCCTCGAAGGCCCAAATAAACCGGGGTCAATCGGACTGCCGGTGCCGGGGACCATCATATCGTTGCGCGATTTGGCCGACCCCACGCGTGAGGTCCCGATGGGCGAACGTGGTGAGTTGTGCGTGCGCGGGCCGCAGGTAATGAAGGGCTATTGGCGCCAGCCCGAAGAGACGGCCAATCAGATGGTGGACGGCTTCTTCCGGACGGGGGACGTCGCCGTCATGGACGAGGACGGCTACTTCTACCTGGTCGATCGCATCAAGGACCTCATCATCTCCTCCGGCTACAACGTCTATCCGAGGCGTATCGAGGAAGCCATTTATCAGCACCCTGCAGTCGAGGAAGTCAGCGTTATCGGCATCGCGGACGAGCGGCGGGGCGAGGCCCCAAAGGCGTTTATCAAGCTCAAGGAGGGCATGTCAGCGACGGCTGCCGAGATCCTCGCCCATCTCGAGCCCAAGCTGTCCCGTATTGAAATGCCGGTCGAGATCGAATTCCGGAGCGAGCTGCCGAAGACGTTGATCGGAAAGCCCTCGAAGAGAGACCTGAAGCTCGAGGAAGCCGACCGGCGGAAAGCGAAGGAGCGAGAAGCGCAAGCCTAGGCCCAGGTGCTCGAAGCGTCGGTCTCGGAGTCGGATCAGAAGGTGTCCAAGCAGCCATTTCTTAAGCAATCCGGCTGTTTTCGTGTCTTGACCGCACCCTCGTAACCTTCGCGCAACACTCAGCTTCTATCACTCTTCCGCGGCACTGGTGCCCATTTCGCAATAGTTCGTCCAACTGCTAGCACGGTCGTTGCTTCCAACGGGGTGCTTGGGGGGGTGTGATGATCAAGAAATCCTTTGTGTTTACTGCTCTTGTTTTCGCGACCTGCCTCGTGCCGCCGCCAGCCACAGCGGAAGAGGAAACGGGATTGGCGGCCATCCACGATCAGCGCCGTGAAGGCAACCGCATCTGCATGTCGAGCCACTTTCATTACGGGTCGAGCTCAGGCCACAAGACTCGGAAAGAGGCCGAAATCGCGGCAATTCGCGACTGGGCTGGCTTCACAGCGTGGGAGTACGGACTTCCCTGGGGCAGCTACCGGCTAGCAGCCAGCAAGTCGATGAACTGCTCGCAGTCAGGTGCCACCTGGGGCTGCCAGGTGGAGGCCCGGCCGTGCAAGCCGATCACGCGTAAGAAAGGATAGTTCCGCACTTGTTCTATCAGCTCAGCGTCAGTCCGACGTCAGAAGGGATTGAGGCTGCGCTCTGGTGTGAATTTCAGATAGCCGACATTGGCGCCGACCCGCACGCCGAGTCCTGTGCGGATCGGCGCCAGCACGATGCGGCCCTTTTTCAGGAAGGTCACGCCGACGCCACCGACGACGTAGGCCGACCCATCCACGCCCATGAACCGGGCGTAGAGATCCTCGGGGCGTTCCAGATTGTAGACGAGGAACATGACCCTGGAGCCCGCCAGGCCGACATCGTAACCGACCGACGGGCCCTGCCAGTAGACCTTCTGCTCGCCAGCGAACTTCGTAACCAGCCGTCCGTCGCCGTACCGAAGGCCGGCAAGCAACGCGGCTCCGCCTTCGGACCCGAGGATGTATCCGTTGGGGCGCCCATATTTCTGGAAGGCGTACTCAATGACGCTGGCAAGACCGGCCGAAAGCGAGCCGAAAAAGCCGCGGCCTGCAGCCCGGATTTCTTCAACAGAAAACTCCAGCTCCTCCGATCGATGAAGGTCGGAAGAAAGGTCCGCCAGGACGTCGGGAGGAGGAGCACGATCTGCTTCATCCGGCGTCCCGTGACGGAACGTGTCGGTATCCCAACCGCTGACCGCCGGCGGCGCCGGACGAGCGTCCCTGGCCTCCGGTGGGCCAGGTGCCGGTGCATCGCTCATCGGCGGTTGAGATCTCGGCGGCTCCGTTCGGGTAGCCGTCCTCGGTGCTGCTTTGCCACCAGGCTGGTCCGCGGAGCGGCGAGATAGGCCTAGCGCGTTCAACTCCGCATCGATGCGCGCTGAGGCATGGGCAGCCTTGGCCGTCGTAATCTCGATGAGCTGGGCGGAAATCTTTTTCAGCTTTTCCAGCCGCGACTGGCATGTAGTCGGATCGATTTCCGCCTCGTCGCCAATGACATCAAGCTCGACCAGTAGCTTGCTCGCCTGCTCATCGAGCGCACGGGTCTCGTCATCATCCAGAAACTCGGCTGCCTTGGCTTCACGTTCCTCCTCGCTCCACCCGAGCCGATCGCCAAGCTGCCTCAGTTTGGCCTGCAGCTCCGGCTGGTGAGCGGCATTGAGTTGTCTCAGCTTTGCCGCGGTGGAGTCGATGAGACTGGCGATGTCCTGCTTCGTGCAAGCCTGAGCGGCAGCCGGCCCGGCCAATGCAGCCGGCAAGATCGCCAGCGCAATCAACCATATGATCAGCTGCAATAAAGCCATGAAAATAATCGCCCAAGTTTGCTGATGCGTTCGGCAGCGTTTGTCCAGGTAAGACAAATTTTGCCATAGACAACGGTCGTCCGTGCGACAACCGCAGGTGGCGGTATCATCTGCCTGAATATCAGAATGAAAATGGAGGCATGATGATGACCCGATACCTGCTTGCGGCTATTGCTATGATAATACTCACTGGGCCGCTTGCATCAGCTGCACAGGCGTTGGGGCTGGATTTCCTTCATGCACAAGCGCGGGTTGGCAATAAGGTCTGCATGACCGAGCACGAGCACTACGGTGAAGGCACGATGCCGACCAGACGTGCCGCGCAGAGTGCCGCCATCCGCGCCTGGAGCGACTTTACCTCCTTCGAATACGGCAGAATTTGGGGCAGCTACCGACTGGCCGAGGGCAAGCGGATGGAGTGCTCTCAGACGGGAAGCGGCTGGCTTTGCAAGACGTACGCGCGCCCGTGCCGCTCGGCGAAATACGGCCCACCCCGGCGGCGGTGATATCAGCCGGTCCAAGCACTCCGCTTCTGTCATTACAGATGAAGACTGGACGCCTCTCCCCTTGGCGTCCTGGTGGTCTGCTGAGCCCATTCGATTCCGGGGAGCACAGAGCATCGAAATGTGGTAAGCACATCGAACGTGCCCCGGAGCACGGCGGTGATGCCCCATGTTGACGCTGTCGCTCCTCCGTCATGGTCAATCTTCGTGGGACGACCCGGATCTCATCGATCACGAGCGGCCGCTCTCGAAGCACGGCAAAGACACGGCGAAAATCATAAGTAATTTCATCGCAGACCACGGCCTCGTACCGGACCGCATCCTCTGCTCGAGCGCGGTTCGCGCCCGAGAAACTCTCGATGTCCTTCTGAACCGGCTGGGACCGCCGCAGCCGGAAATCACTCTCGAGCCAGCCCTTTACCTCGCAACGCCAACCGTGATGCTGGGCTTTATTCGGGAAACGGCAAGGTCCGTACGCCACTTGATGGTCATCGGTCATAACCCCGGCCTGCACGCCCTCGCCCTCGACCTGACCGGCTCTGGATCGCGCCGCGACATTACGTCGATGGCGATAAAGTTTCCCTCCGGCGCTCTCGCCGTGCTGACCTTCGAGGCCAACAACTGGTCCGAAGTCCGTCCTGCTGCCAGCCGGCTTGTCCACTTCGTCGCCGCCCGTAGCGTCGCTTGACGAGTTCGGCTTATGTCCCCTACACGTTCACCATGTTAATCCTCATCGATAACTACGACAGCTTCACCTACAATCTCGTCCATTTCCTGGGCGAGCTCGGTGCCACGTGCGAGGTCCACCGCAACGATAAGATCACGGTGGACGAGGTGCTCCGGTCGAAGCCGAAGGCGATCGTGCTGTCACCCGGGCCGTGCACGCCAAACGAGGCTGGCATCTGCTTGGACCTCATAGCCGCGGCAGCTCGCGCCAACGTGCCGATGCTTGGCGTCTGCCTTGGTCATCAGGCCATCGGGCAGGCTTTCGGCGGCAAGGTCGTTCGCGCGCCCGTGCCGATGCACGGCAAGCTCTCGACAGTGCGTCACAAGGGCGAGGGCATCTTCAAGGGGCTGCCGAGCCGGTTCAATGCAACGCGCTATCACTCCCTCATCGTGGAGCGCGCGAGTCTGCCCAACTGCCTTCACGTCACGGCGGAAACGCCCGACGGCATCATCATGGGCTTGCAGCACAAGACCCATCCGATCCACGGAGTTCAGTTCCACCCTGAGAGCATCGCGTC
>QGVC01000269.1 GCA_003242645.1 Pseudomonadota bacterium | reverse complement strand
GAACTGCCAGTACTCGTACGCGCTCAGCTGGTCCTCATTGAGCCAGACAGCCCCGGCAGCGGTCTTGCCCATCTTGGCACCGGATGACGTGGTAAGGAGCGGTGTCGTCAGGGCATAGAGCTGATGCGTGCCCATCCGCCGGCCCAGGTCGATGCCGGTGACGATGTTGCCCCACTGATCCGAGCCGCCCATCTGCAGGTTGCAGCCATACCGACGCGCCAATTCGACGAAGTCGTAGGCCTGCAGGATCATGTAGTTGAACTCGATGAACGATAGCTCCTGCTCGCGCTCCAGGCGAAGACGCACGGAGTCCATCGTCAGCATGCGGTTCACCGAGAAGTGCCGGCCGACATCTCGCAGGAAGTCGATGTACTTGAGCGGCACGAGCCACTCGGCATTGTCGAGCATGATGGCATCGCGCGGCCCGTCGCCGAATTTCAGGAAGCGCGAAAAGACCGTCTTGATGCTCTCCTTGTTGGCGTCGATCTGCTCGATCGAGAGCAAGCGGCGTGTCTCATCCCGGCCAGACGGGTCACCTACCCGCGTCGTGCCGCCGCCCATGAGCGTAATCGGTTTGCCGGCGCCCGTGTGCTGCAGCCAGTAAAGCATCATGATCGACAACAGGTGGCCGACGTGCAGCGAGGGGGCCGTGCAGTCGTAGCCCACGTAAGCCACGATTTCGCCCTTAGCAGCCAGAGCGTCGAGCTCTTCCAGATTTGAGCACTGGTGGATGTAACCACGCTCGGAAAGCGTTCTCAGGAAGTCGGACTTCAGTGCGGACATGGTCTGCGAGCCGGGTATCGGCCCCTCGGCTATTGGACTACGATGGCAGTGACGCGGGAAAATGCACAGGATGGTGCCGATGGGCAAGCTGCTACGGGCATTGGGTCTCATGAGCGGCACGTCGATGGACGGAATCGACATTGCGCTCATTGAGACGGACGGGGAGCATCGGGTCATCCGCGGCGAGCGCGATTCGGTTGAATACCCTGCAGACTTTCGAGACCGCTTGCGTCAGGCCCTAGAGGATGCTCGAGGCCTGACCGATCGGCGTGCCCGGCCGGGCTGCCTTGCCGAGGTCGAACGCGAGCTCACGGAAAGACATGCCGAGGCTGTCCGGGCGTTTCTCTCCGACAGGAATCTCGAACCCGCAAATGTCGACGTCATCGGGTTCCACGGGCAGACCGTCTTTCACCGCCCGGCGCAACATTCTGAATCGGGCGTCATGGAGCCCGCCTTTACAGTTCAGCTTGGCGACGGCGCATTGCTTGCCTCACTGACAGGCATTGACGTCGTGTACGACCTTCGCGCCGCCGATGTCGAGGCCGGGGGGCAGGGCGCCCCGCTTGTTCCAGCCTACCACAGAGCCTTGGCAGCGAGACTGCCGCAGCGTCCGCTCGCCTTTCTCAACATCGGCGGAGTCGCCAACGTCACCTGGATCGGGGAGGACGGGCGGCTCATCGCGTTCGATACCGGGCCCGGCAACGCGCTGCTTGACGACTGGGCACTCCGCCATACGGGCAAGGCGTGCGATGTGGATGGCGCGTTGGCTCGCTCGGGGACTGCCGATAAGGAGGTCTTGCGGCAGTACCTGATGCATCCGCACTTCGAGCGGCCCGTGCCAAAGTCCCTCGATCGAAACGACTTCACCCTGAGCTACGTAGAAGGGCTTTCACCAGAGGATGGCGCCGCGACGCTGGCAGAGCTGACGGCGGCTGCGGTTGCTCGCAGCTTGAGCTGGCTGCCTGCTTCGCCCGTTCTCTGGCTTGTCACGGGTGGAGGCCGGCGCAACAAGCACCTGATGGAGTTGCTGGCCTGGCATCTCGAGGCGCCGATCGCCCCTGTCGAAGCTGTCGATTTGGATGGGGACAGCATGGAGGCGGAGGCGTGGGCTTATCTGGCCGTCCGCTCCCTCAAGCGGCTGCCCATTACCTTTCCGGGCACGACGGGAGTGCCTGGCCCCGCGACGGGCGGGGTGCTGGCCCCAGCACCGCGGGCACGATAAGGGCGGCAAGATCATCGATCCGCAAGGATGCTCCTGGTCCGAGAGCTCGCCGCCCCAAAAAGCCACTTATTTCTCTTCGGCTTTGGCCTTCAGGATCTCCGGCAACCGGCGGTCGATGTACTTGCCGACGACCTCCTTCAGCGCCTCAATCCTGTCCTCGCCTTCGAAGAAGTGGTTGGCGCCCGGAACGATCTCATGCTCTATCTTGATGCCCTTCTGCGTCTTTGTTTTCGCCGCGAGCTCGGCGACAGACGCGGAAGGCACCACCCGATCCTTCTCGCCGTTGACCAGCAGGCCGGATGCCGGGCACGGCGCCAGGAACGAGAAGTCATAAAGGTTTGCCGGCGGAGCAACGCACACGAAGGCGTCGATCTCCGGCCGGCGCATCAGCAGCTGCATGGCGATCCAGGTGCCGAAGGAAACACCGCAGATCCAGCAGCTCTTGGCTTCCGGCTTGGCAAGCTGTAACCAGTCGAGAGCCGAGGCGGCGTCGGCGAGCTCACCCGGGCCGTTGTCGAAGAAGCCTTGGCTGCGCCCCACGCCACGGAAGTTGAACCGCAGCACCGAGAAGCCGCGTTCGGCGAACGTGTAATAGAGGTGGTACACGACCTGATTGTTCATCGTGCCGCCGAACTGCGGATGCGGGTGGAGAATCAGCGCGATCGGGCTATCGCGCGCCGGCTCGTGGTGATATCTCGCTTCCAGTCGCCCGGCAGGGCCGTTGATGATCAGCTCAGGCATCGGTCCTCAAGTTTTCGGTCAAAACCTTTTCGTTGAAGCTCGGGTTAAGGCTCTGCTTTCGCACCCATTAGATGGTGTAGTGAGCACAAATTGCGAACACGTCAGGAAATCTTGACTTCCGGGCTCGGAATTACCATAGTGGCGTCGAGATTAGAACGGTTCGAAAGACCCGTGGTGCACTGCAGCGGTCCTGCAGCAGTGCCCTTCTATCACGCTTGCCGTGGAAATTTGCAATAGCCGCGAGCGTCTTCGGGTTTTCGGGTCGGCACTTCTACCGAGCGGAGCAAATCAGTGGAGCTCAACACGCGAGGCCGGTACGCCGTGATGGCGATGGCCGATCTCGCCAAACACCAGGGACCAGATGGCGCGGTGCCGCTTTCGGCCATTGCCGATCGGCAGCGACTGTCCGTCGCGTACCTGGAGCAAATCTTCCTGAGATTGCGCCGCGCCGGGCTGGTGGAGAGCGTGCGCGGTCGGGCTGGCGGTTATCGGCTCGGTCGGCCCGCTTCTGAGATCACGGTGGCCGAAATTTTGACGGCAGTTGAGGAAGAGACGCGCATGACTCGCTGCCTGGGGGAGTCCAGCGTCGGCTGCCTGGGCGAGGGCAAGTGTATTGCTCACAACCTCTGGCATGCGCTGGGCGATCACATTCGCGTCTTCCTCTCGAACGTGAGTTTGCACGAGGTGATCGAAGGCGTGCCGCCGCATAAGCGGGCGGTTGCGCCAGCTGAGGAAGTTGTCGCGTTGGAGTGACAAGCGTGCGTACATACTTGGACCATAACGCGACGGCTCCCCTGCGGCCGGAGGCTCGAGAGGCCATGCTTCAGGCCCTCGATGCGGTCGGCAATCCGTCATCCGTGCACGCGGAGGGCCGGGGGGCACGCGCCATTCTGGAGGAGGCGCGGGAGCAGGTGGCCGCTCTGGTTGGCGTTCGGCCATCCCAGGTGGTTTTCACGAGCGGGGCCACGGAAGCCAACAATTGGGTATTGCATGCCGGGTGGGATGCCATCCTTGTCTCGGGCATCGAGCATGACTCCGTGCTGGCACCGGCAAGGACGTTCTGCCGCGAGGTCATCGATCTTCCAGCCGAACGCAGCGGTGTGGTCCGCGTCGACCACGTCCAGGCCGCATTGGCGCAGCGGGCGGGGCGGTCGGAGCGCGTGCTTCTTTCGCTTCAGCTCGCCAACAATGAGACCGGCGTCATCCAGCCGGTCGCGGAGGCCGCCGCTCTGGCGCGCGAATTGGGCGTACTTGTTCACTCGGATGCCGTGCAGGCCGTTGGACGAGTGCCGGTCGACTTCGAGGCTCTGGGTGTCGATTTCCTGAGCCTTTCCGCCCACAAGCTCGGTGGGCCGAAGGGCGTAGGCGCGCTCATCCTGCGCGATGGTCTGGAGATTGCGCCGCTGATCGTTGGCGGCGGTCAGGAGCGGCGCCGTCGCTCGGGCACGGAGAACGTGGCCGGAATCGCAGGATTTGGTGCGGCGGCAGCGGCTGCGCGGCGGGATCTGAACGAGCAGCAGCGTATTGCCTTGCTTCGTGACAGGCTTGAGCGCGAGGCTATTGAGATCGCACCGGAAGCTCAGGTCATCGGTCGCGAGGCGACGCGGCTTCCGAATACGACTTGCCTCGCCTTGGCGGGAGCTTCGGCAGAAACACTGGTCATCCGGTTTGATCTGGCAGGAGTTGCTGTTAGTGCCGGGTCGGCGTGCTCATCAGGAAAGGTCGGAGCGAGCACCGTGCTTGCAGCCATGGGGCTGCCGGATGATCTAGCCCGGTCCGCCATTCGCGTGAGCCTCGGCTGGACGACGACGGAACGGGATATCGAGGCGTTCCTCTCAGCATGGAGCGCCATAGCCGGCGGCCAACAGCAACACAGAGCGGTCGCCTAAGTCAGCAGCAGAATTTGTACGGTTCGTACGGAGAGAAAGAAGAAGATCATGGCAGTTCAGGAAACAATCGAGCAGGTCCGCAGGATCGACGTCGACCAGTACAAGTACGGGTTCGAGACCAAGATTGAGACCATCAAGGCGCCGAAGGGCCTCAACGAAGACGTCATCCGCTTCATCTCCGAACGGAAGGGCGAGCCTGAGTGGATGCTGCAATGGCGGCTGGATGCCTACCGGCGCTGGCTCACCATGACCGAGCCGACCTGGGCGAAGGTCAAGTATCCGAAGATCGATTTCCAGGAGCTCTACTACT
>QGVC01000268.1 GCA_003242645.1 Pseudomonadota bacterium | reverse complement strand
GCATTGTAGGCCGTGACGCGACCGGCCGCATTGTTGCCACACATGCCGCCCGTCTCTACGACTTCACGGGCACCACGTTCTATGACGAAGCGGTAAGCCTGCGCCTCTTCTACAAGGATCCGGAGCGCATGCGGCGACCCGGAGAGGCGCTGGAAATCACTGCACCCAGTGCGCGAAAGATCACCGGCCTGACCATCTTCTCCGGCGCGGCCTGGTACCATCCCGATTTCCGTGGCCGCTCGCTGTCCACGATCATGCCGCGCATCGGCAAGGCCTATGCCCTGGCGCGATGGCCTGCATCGACCATCGTCAGCTTCATGGCTGAGGACATCCACGCCCGCGGGTTCGCTCCCCGGTTCGGTTACGACACCGTCGACTGGGAGGTTGGCATGAAGAACACGCGCGTCGGCACGCTGCGCGCGGCCCTCGTCTCGGTGAGCCGAGAGCGCGCGCTCGAGTACATTGCGAATTTTCTTTCAGACAGCCGAGCGGAGGTCGATACTGGGGTCCTCGACCGAGGCGCTCAGCAAG
Source organism: Pseudomonadota bacterium (assembly GCA_003242645.1). The sequence continues at coordinate 4,416 of QGVC01000268.1, read as the reverse complement.
TAGGTCGGTAGCGACGTGCCGTTCGAGAACGGTAAGAGGAGACGCTTGTAGCGGCGCCGTTGCCGCTCGCGTTTCCACCACTGGACGTAGGCGTCGACATCCTGCAGCTCCGGCGTTCCGCGCTGCACCAATGCCTCGTAGGCCAATGCGCAGGACCAGCCGTATTGCTTATCGGGCTGGTCCTGGACCCGCTGCCCGATGGCCCAGCGCAGCCATGCAACGGCGCACTCGGGCAGGCCTTCCCCGAACTCGCGGACGATGAACTCCCCTCCAGCCCGAAGCTCGAAGAGGACGTAACGGTTGGAGAGGATCTTCCCGAACTCAGAAAGCTTCGCGGAGCCCTTCCATTCGCCGCCGAGGCTCAGCCAGTACTCGTACGCCCGGCGTAAGGGATTGTCCGCCGGAAGCTGCGATATGGCTGCCGGGCGGGACAGCACGTCGTGGTCAAAGTTCCCGTCGCGATTGGTTGCCCGGATGGCCGCAGTGATCGCGCGATACGCAGCCAGCGTCGTTCCGTAGATCGAGTGTTGCCATCCCTCGCTGCTATAAATGCTGACCAGCGTACGGGCGAGGCGCTCCTCGGAAAGCCAATGGATGAGGCGCGCGAAAGCCATCGGAGCGACAGTTTGGGGCCGCAGTTTGATCGTCGCCGCGGAGGGGCCGCGCTTCCCGATCCCAACGAATCCGAGGTTTTTTATCGTGTATTCGACAAAGTCGAATCCTGCGCCAAGGCACTGCAACTCGGAACGCAACTCCGCGGACCTGCTGTCCCACACCCTTCCGCGATCATCAATGAGCAGCGCTGAGCTTGACATCTCCTCTTCGGCCTGCCGGCCCCCACTCTCAACTACTGACCGTCACTCTCGGGGCAAAACGACGATAGGACGACCTCTAGTAGTAATCAACCTGGCTATAAGATTATAGCTAGCGGCGAAGGCACTGAATTTCGTCGACGATTCCTGCGCCGTGGGGCGCTCGGGAGCCGTAAGATGGAGCGAGCAAGCATCGGCAGTTATCCGCGATCAGCTTCGAAACCATCTTCTCGACTCCGAATCGTCGCGATATGGGCCAATTCCTCCTTTAGAATATCGATCTGGGTTCCCTGAGCATTTCGCGACACATTGCCTCGTTTGCCAATCCAGGCGACGGAGGCCTGTGAATAACTTTGGGATGACACGTCTCGCCCCAGATATTTCGAAAACGAGAAAGTAGATAATCTGAAAAAATAAGAGATTGTTGCGGCGTAATTGTCAGAACGCCTTCGTTTCGAAGTAATCGGACCGGCTAATTCGTGGATAAATCAGGACGAATCTGGCAACTATCCCCATGCACCGGAACCAAAGACGGGAACTCGTTGGGCGGGTTCCGGGGATGAGGGACGAACATAATGCGAGAGCTACGTGGTCGGATCGAACAGGTGCTGCAGGACTACCGGGAGGAGGCTGCGAACGAGGAAAGGTTCGTTACGGAGATCCTCACGATCCTCGCAGCCGGAAGCGTAGCGCGTGCCCGTATGATGGCAGAAATAGCTCAAGTCGTCGCAAGATATACTGCTGCGTTACGATCGAGCGCGGACGAGAGAGACTTCCGTAGAGAGATCGAAGATATCGCCGACTTCGATTACGAAAGCACATACAAGCAGTAGTTTTCCGCGCAGAGTGACTGTCGATCTGAATGGTCCCGAGTGATTGGGGCCTGAAATCATCCGAGTTCCACCGAAGTAGGCATAGCAGGAGCTACGAGGGCAGGCTGTGGGTATGCGTTGCCCTGCTTGTTCATTGATTGTGGGTTCCCTTCGGCTCGGCCCCATGTTGATAGGGCTGAGCTAGGCTGATCTTTGTCCCGCAGCCTGAATGGCAGCTGGAGATCTTTGAGCCTGCGCAGCCTTCTCTCCTTCTCGCACGCGGCAGTAGCTCATGCCGTGGTGGCCTGAACTTCTTGAGGCAGCCAAGTCTCTCCGCAGCTCCGCGCAGCATGCGACGGGCGGCTTAAGCCGAGTTCCCAAACCTTACGAAGATTTAATGTTCCAGAAACACCGCCGTAAGGCGAGGCTCCCTAAGTATTCAGTCCAGGCAAGTGCATCCAGTGATCTGAAGGAGAGGAGCCTCGCATGCCGATCGAAAACGAAAAGCTCGGCGCGATCGTTCGGCTCACGCGCCGCGCAAGGACCCCGCTCATTGCGGCTATGGCGGGTGTCAGTGCACTCGCGTTGATCGCCGTTTCGCCGACGATACCTGTTCAGGCCCAGAGGGCCCAGAGCTCGGCTGCCGAAGTGCTCGGTCGGGCGCCGATTTCTTTCGCTGACATCGTCGAGCGTGTGAAGCCGGCCGTGGTCAGCATCAATGTGGTGAACGGCGAGGCCCGCGTCGCGCGGAACGAAGGGGAAAGCCTGCCAGATCCGTTCCCCAATCTTCCGGAGGATCACCCTCTGAACGAGTTCTTCAAGAACCTGCCTCGCGTTCCGGCGCCAGGGCGGCCGATACCGCGGCCGCGACAAGCCACCGGGTCCGGCTTCGTGATTTCACCGGACGGCTACGTCGTCACCAACAATCACGTCATCGAGGGGGCCAGCACGGTCACAGTCTCCTTCGAGGAGCAGGAGAAGTATGAGGCAGAGGTTGTCGGCACCGATCCACGGACCGACTTGGCCCTCCTGAAGATCAAGGCCGATGGCAAGACATTCCCATACGTGAAGTTCGCGACATCTCAACCGCGCGTCGGCGACTGGGTGCTGGCCGTGGGTAACCCCTTCGGTCTCGGAGGCACCGTGACGGCGGGGATCGTTTCGGCTCTCTCCCGCGACATCGGCTCGGGCCCCTATGACTTCATGCAGATCGACGCGGCTGTGAATCGCGGCAACTCGGGTGGTCCGACCTTCAACCTCGACGGCGAGGTGGTGGGAGTGAACACCGCCATCTACAGCCCCTCCGGCGGCAACGTCGGCATTGCGTTCGCGGTGCCTGCAGAGACGGCGAGCAAGGTCGTCGCCGAGCTGAAGGAGCGGGGGAGCGTCCGTCGCGGCTGGCTCGGTGTGCGTATACAGTCGATCGACGAGGACATCGCCGCAAGCCTTGGCCTGAAAGAGCCGAAAGGGGCGCTCGTCAATGATGTTACCCCGAACGGCCCCGCGGCGGCGGCAGGGATCAAGAGCCAGGATGCCATCCTCGCCGTGAACGGTGAGCCGATCAACGACAGCCGTGAGCTGGCGCGCAAGATTGCCGACTACGCGCCTGGCACGACGGTTGACGTCAAGATCCGGCGCAACAACGAGGAAATGGTCATCAAGGTGAAACTCGGCACGTTCCCGAGCTCTCAGGAGGAGATCGCGCGGCTTGAGCAGGGCGGCTCGCCTTCGACCAGCATGAATGCGCTGGGTCTCACCCTTGGGCCCGCCCCTGCGAAGAAGGGCGGCAAGGCGGAAGGCGTCCAGATCACCGACGTCGATGTAAATTCGGACGCGGCCAGGAAGGGTCTCAAGTCGGGCGACGTGATCCTTGAGGTGAACAGCCAGACGGTCTCGTCGCCGGAGGATGTTGAGGCCGCGGTGAAGGCCGCCAAGGAGCTCGGCCGGAGCGCCGTTCTCCTGACCATCCGATCGGGCGATGATCGGCGGGTCGTTGCCGTGCAGATGAAAGGCTGACGGAAAGTCACCTATATTATGACGGGGCGAGGCGGCTGAACCGGGGAGCTGGAGAAGCCGCCTCGCTTCGCTGTCTCTGAGCCATGCATAAGTTGGGCGGGCCATGCGCGTGCTCGTGGTCGAAGACGACCTGGAAACGGCACAGTTCCTGCGGAAGGCACTCAAGGAAAGCGGTCATGCGGTCGTGCTGGCGCACGACGGCGAGGAAGGAGCCGCCCTGGCGCGCGAAGGCAGCTTCGACGTGATGATCATCGACCGCATGCTGCCGAAGCTCGACGGCCTTTCGCTGGTTCGCCAGCTGCGCAGTGAGGGTATCCGCACGCCGGTGCTGATCCTGTCGGCCCTGGGCGAGGTCGATGACAAGGTGAAAGGCCTCCGTGCAGGAGGCGACGACTATTTAACCAAGCCCTACGCCTTCTCCGAGCTGCTGGCGCGGATCGAGGCCCTCTCCCGCCGGGGCCAGCTGCAAGAGGAGCCGACGCGATACGTGGTGGGGGATCTCGTGCTCGACCGCTTGTCCCACCGCGTGACCAGGGCGGGCGAGCCGATCGCGCTACAGCCGCGCGAGTTCCGTCTGCTCGAGTACCTGATGCGCCACGCAGGACAGGTGGTGACGCGCACAATGCTGCTCGAGCACGTCTGGGACTATCATTTCGATCCTCAGACGAACGTCATCGACGTTCATATCTCCAGGCTCAGAGCGAAGATCGACAAGAATTTCGAGGAATCTCTGCTCCATACCATTCGTGGCGCGGGGTACATGATCCGTGCAGGAA
>QGVC01000267.1 GCA_003242645.1 Pseudomonadota bacterium | reverse complement strand
TGGTGCCCCAGGCCCGAGTCGAACGGGCACTCCCTTGCGGGAACCAGATTTTGAGTCCCGTGTAAGAGCTGGTGCGGGAGGAGGGACTCGAACCCTCAAGTCCTTGAAGGACAACGGCTTTTGAGGCCGTCGCGTCTACCTGTTCCGCCACTCCCGCGTGTCACAAGAAGCCCCATTTAGGACATCTATGTCACAGCTCGTGTCACAAACTGGGCTCATGAACCCTGTCACGAGACCCTCGATTTAGCTAGTTCGGCGTCAAAAAGAAAGACCGGGCATTGAGCCCGGTCGTCTCACCAGCCGTAGACAAGACCGCCTACGACTACGAAAAGGCCGACGAAGGGTAGCAGGGCAAGATAGACAAGCCCTGCTCCAATCAACCCGCGCCACTTGCTGCGGGGCCACTTCCAGCCGGTCTTATCAGCGAGCTTCGGCCCCCACAGCTCGAAGGCGATAGCAACGGCAGCCCAAAACGCTATAGCGAAGACAGTGCTCATTTCACACCCCCTCCACTGCAAGTGGATGCGCTGGGTGCTCCAGCACGTTCGCGAGTTCTGCAAGGTGCTTCGGTGCTAGGTGAGCGTAGCGAAGCGTGGTGTTCATGGTCTTGTGACCCATCCACTCCTTCACGCGCATCAAGTCCACGCCGCGCTGAACGAGACGAGATGCGCAGGTGTGGCGGAAAGTATGAACCACGGTGTCATCGCCCATCCACGGGAAGTGAGCCCGAAGGCGATCCCATACTGAGCGGAGCTGACGCCGCTTCACCCAGGCGAAGGGTCCTGGATAGTTGCCGTAGCGCTGTCGCATCCGATCAAGGACACTCATCACCCGTGTAGTGGCGGTAATGGTGCGGGTCTCCATGTTCTTGGCGACCGCCCCCTCCACGGTGATCGAACGCCCCCGGATGTCAGTCCAAAGAAGCTTCTCAGCCTCCCCTAACCGGAACCCGGTATCGGCCAGAAAGATGAACAGGTCCCGATAGTCGGGATAGCCCCACAGCGTCAGCACGGCTAGCATGGCTGCCTCTTCCTCCTCAGAGAAAAACCGCAGCCGTCCAGCACCTTCAGTCTGCCAGGGCAGCTTAATGGTCTTGGGAAGCAGCCCCAGCTCGACCGCGTAGCGCACGAGGACGCCGATAGCGCTTAGATGCCGGTTGATAGTACCACTGGAGTTGCTCTTGCAATCCATGCGGTACTCAACGTATTCGTGAATTTTTTCGACGGTCAGCGCTTCGGCCACTGGAACTTTAGGTCCAACCCATTCCGCGAACAGCATGGCGTTTCTAACGAGGTGCTCACCGGACTTCTTCGAGTTCCAGTGGACCTTCCGACAGTGATCAACGAGATCGGTGATTGTTGCGATTTTGGAGTGTCTGACTTGCTTGCCATCCCGCTTTGGGCAGGGCCTCCCGAGGGCATGGGCAGCGCGAGCCTCTAGCTCAAAAGCACGAGCCTCAGCCTCGGTTGCAAATGTCTCTCTGATGCGCGGCCACCCTGGCAGCTTGAAGTCAGCCTGCCACCCACGGCCGCGTTGTCTCACAGCCATGTCACGCTCTCCCCATGTTGTATGACGGACTTAGCGCGTCACCGCTAAGCCCGTCGGCTAAGTGCGAGAAAAGTCTGCTACAATATCGTCCATTAGCCGCTTGCCTTTAGGTGTCAGCCGCAAGATTCGCTCCCGCCGATCCTGAGGGTTAATCTTCACCTCTATGAGGTCCAGGCCCGGCGTATTCCTGGAGCCGACATCGGAGAGAATGGCGACGGTCCTTGATGCAACAGAATCGTTCGTCCCAAGGGTTTCATAAATGGCTCGCTGCGTGATCCCTGGGTTCTGGGCCACGAGAAAGAATGTCATGGCCTGTTGTAGGGTCATATCAGCATGACGATCCCTCAGGCGACCGAGAGCCCTCACCAGGGCTTTGGTCACGGTCGCATAAGGGTTGTTTTCGGTCACAATCAGTCCTCTCTTTAGCCATTTGGAATACCTTTCGATTGTCAGCTTCTACGATTCTTCAAGTTCCGCTCTAAATCAACTGTTGAAAGTGTGACTACCGAGAAGCAGTCTTCTTTCGTCACATCCTCCCGATCAACTGCTCCTGAGGGTCAGTGCGTCACCACACGCCGAGGCCGCCCCATAGGGCAGCCTCTGGGTTTCGCTTTACGCTGCTGGAGGCGTCCAAATGTTGTCGTTCGCGACCACGAGGCGCGGTTTAGCGAACGACCTGTTGGAAGGGATGCTGAGCCTACGGCGGCGCTTTGACTTCACTTTGCGCTTGGTCCAGTTCTTAGTCTCGACAACAGCCTTCTCGATCGGCGGACCGGAGAAGCCCGACCAGAGCGCCATAAAGGAAATCACCGCAAGGGATAGTGGCAGAAGCCAAGCAGGAGCCTTGAGCGGACTCTCCTCGATAACTGCCGCTTCAGCCTTCAGGAGCTTGGCCTCGGCCTCCTCGACCTCGGCCTTGAGACGCGCGGCTTTGGCCCGGACACGTTCGCAGTTGGTGTTGCAGACCTTCCAGCCCGCCGTCTTGTCGGCCTCTTCCTTAGCCTTCTCAGCCTTTGGCCTCAGCTCCTCCAGCTTCTCCTTTGCTCGGGCGGCCGCCGACTTATAAGCCGCACGTTCTGCCTCGGCTCCGGCTTCAGACAGATGCCACCGCTCGGCTGTCGCATAGAAGGCGGTCGTTGCTGCCGGGATGAAGGCTATCCACCACAACGCGGCTTTGATCCTGGCCCCCTCCTTCCAACAAGCCTCAGCAATCGGAGGGATCAATACGGTTGCCATCGCTATGGTTGGAGCAGCCACCACGAGATAGGTGATGGAGCCACCTTCCGCCTGCTTGGTCAGCGAGAATGCGCCGTAAGCGTCGAGACCGGCCGCGATGACCCCGAGCAAGATAGACACACCACGCCAAAGAGTGGTATTTAGCATGGGTCACGCTCTCCAAGGTGTGACTAGCTCGTCAGAACCGGTGCGTCACCACCGGCTGACCAAAGGGAGGGGCCGTACTTGGCCTCTCCCTGTTGGTTTCGCCTTTCACCTCAGACACCTCGATTTCCTGAACTGCTGTGGTCCACTCGGCCCAAGGCGACTGTGGCGAGGGGCCACACGCGGCGTCCCAGGCGTGGCAGGAAGCGGCGACCTACTCTCAGGGTCGACAAACGGCTACGTCGCGGCATAGTGTACAGCGCTAAGAAGATACGACATCGGAATAACTTTGCTGTATACAATTAGGGACTGACGCTGGATGGGAATGCTGCAATAAAATGAGCGAACCAAATTGCTCGCTTACTGGTGTAAGTTGCTAGGCAATTCCATCATCATTGGTGGTGTCCTCACCCCCATAGTCGCAATGCCCTTGGGCGAAATCAACGATGCCGCAACACAATGGAGCGCAATGGCGGTGCTGCTGGCAGCTTTGGCTGCCGGAACGTTGCTGATTATAAACGCGTTTAGCTGTTTAGATCACTTGATCGATCCGGCAGACCCTCTAAAAGAAGAACATGATTAGGGTTTGGGCGATAATTGTAATTGCAGGTATCGCAGCTTCTACGCCATCGCCCATTGGCTCACGCGGCGTAATCAACGTGCACTAGAAGAACTCCGCCTCAAATTGCGCGACCGAGCACAGAAGCACGGAGGATTGGAGTCAGTCCAGGAGACAGAGTTCAAGCATTATTTGAGAGATATTAGCCTTTTCCGTGCCGCTACTGGCTATTCTGGCCCTATGACGCCCGGGATGCTTGATGTTGCCCATGAGCTTGGACACAAAATAGTGCACGGTATGACGGTTCCCGAAATGGAGGACTTCATTCTCCGCCAATCGTACTTGGCGGAGGCCTTCAGAAGACGTGCGACGGAAAGTAGTGGCCCAACGTCGACGCATGAAGCACATAAGCGAACGCCGTCCAAGCCCAAAAAGAACCAGTAGCCCCGTGTTCCTCAAGTCTACTTCGGTGCACACCACACCTATAATCGAGACTGCCCGAAAGGGCAGTCTCTAGGTTCGACTAGCGACCTACGGCTTCCCTTAATCCGAAAAGACATTCCAACAATCGCCTGAACGCCTCCTCTCAGCGCTACCCCGACCTTTAGGTTATATTCTTGTCGAGCTTTGCGATGAACTTTCCTCGACATCAACAGCCGTATTTTGGGCAGCCTGCAACTGGCGGAGGGGTGCTTGAGAATAGTGCGCCCGACTGGCCCAGATCCTTCCACTCCAGAATGCGCAGTAGTGCTTTGTTGGGCAGTGCGCCAAATGGGTGAAAGGCTCCACGTATTGAGGGGCGTACCGCTCTGGGGCTTGTCCATTGTGAGTGCACAAAGGCTGACTGCTCATCTGGACCAGATCTCGGCTGCACTCCAATCGCCCAGCGCTTCACGAACTATGCCATTGCAATCGGTAACCAGGTCCCACAAGGCGGCGTCCTCCACGCATTGTTCGCCCTTAAGGCTTTGACTGCCTCATCAGTCCGCGCACATCACAACCCCGTGCCGCGCGTGACTGCAGTTCTATTTTGCTTTCTTGAGGTTTTCAGGAGCGGCGCTGCTGTTGACCTAGCGGTGACTGGAGAGCGATCACGCTAGAGCCCGCTTGGCTCCTGATCGCGGGCGGCTGGATGTCCTAGCCCTTTGTTCTTCCCACCACCCCTCGCCCTTGTGGGCCGGCTGTCTAGCTTTCTGCCTCGGCCAGAGTGGCTTGGCGGCTAACGGGCCAGCTCGCCGTTGATATCTGTATTATGGCAAGCATTCTGGTTCCGTCAAGTCCCTGACTACTCTCAATTATCTATCGTGCGCAGGAATGACGAAAAACACTGGGTAGAACACGCGCGGCAATAGATCGGCCGGTTTAGCGTCAAGCTATGCGGCAGGGCATGTTGAGACTTCAAGACCCCAGTGCAAGATATTTTATCTCGTGAAACCCTTAAAAAAAACGGCCCTTCTCCCA
>QGVC01000266.1 GCA_003242645.1 Pseudomonadota bacterium | reverse complement strand
CTACAGCACGCGGAAAAATCGCGTTCGGCACGGCGGGCGCGTGAGGGGCAGCGGCTCGCCTTGGCTGTCCACGCTTAGTGCGTAGCGGGGTATAGCGCTCATGCCGCTCTCCGTTCTTCGCGGTCGATTTCGGCCAGCAATGCATGCTCGGCGCGAACTTGCTCGAGCAAGAGCACCGCGTGCTTGTACTGCTCGTGCACTTTCCCGATGGCCTCGCCCGAGACGTACACCGCGAACCCGAGGAACTGTCCGCGAGCGCTGTAGACAGGTCGGATGTAGCTCATGTGGCCTTGCTCGAAGGCGTCCTCATCTGCGAGGAACGTCGCTTCGTCGACTTGATGGCCATCTACGATGTACATGCTGACTCTCAATGATCGTCATATGTGCCTCGCGCAGTTCGTGTCCGGTGAGTCAGCCGAACAGGGCTTCGCCGAGCTTCTTCACGTTCCACGACTGCGCTAGGTTCTTCGCGGCGTGCTCCATGAGTTTCTCGCTAGCTCCCTTGATCGCCGTATCGATGCCGGCAACCATCGACGCAACGATCTCGTTACGCCGGGCTTCGAGCGTCTTCTGCACCTCCGGCAGAACTTCCTCCTTGATGAACTTGTCGATGTGCTCCTCGGTGGCGTGCGCAACCTTCCAACCGAGGTCGCGCTGAAGGGAGCTAACTGCGCCAGCAATCAGCCCCTGGACGATGGCGTCCTTTTGCTTCACGAGCGCAGCACCGATCTGCTCGTCCAGTGATGTGTCTTTGTCTTCTTGCGTCATGTGTGTGCTCCGGTAACTGATGTTCCGCTGTCACTTCGCCGCGTCTCGGCGGCGCAGGATTTCGAGGTACAGCACGTTGTCTAGCATGTTGCCCAGGCGGCGCAGCTTCTCGATCTCCTCGTCTCGGGCTCTGCTACTGCGTCCATTGAGAACACTCTCGATAGGTACGGCCGCGCTTGGTAATGCGGGCGATCATCGGTGGTCCTCCCGCGCCCGCTCCGCCAGCACCATTTCGTGGCCGCGCTCGTCTAGCTCCAGATGCACCGGCTCGGTCAGCGTGATCGCCGTTTCCACGTGCTCACCATCGCTGTTCGCATGCGTCACGACGTAGCCGGCATCGTTTGGCGTGAGTCGGGTGGTGCGGTCCATCAGCGCCTCATCTCGGAGGCGGCGGTCGGCGGCTTTCTGTTGGCGGTTGGTGACTGGCATGGACGCAAAGTACAACCATCGGTTGCATTTGTCAACAACCGATAGTTGCATTTTTGCCGGAGAGGACGCATCACCGGCAAGAGAGCCGGGCTACCAGCTTATGGAAAGCGACGGATTGCTAATAGAGGGGGCAGAAGAGGGACGCCCGATGATTTCACGGGCGCCGTTATGGCTCATCGGCCGATCGGTAGCTTTCGTCGGCGTATAGGTCATCAGCCTTGGACCATCGCGATAACGCGTACATGGCGAGCATGAAGAGGGCCGCGCGCACGTACCACGGCAAAGGCTTCAGCTCTATCAGAGACAGCAAAATCAAGGCGTGCGCGACGGACGCCCAGACTCCGACTTGTTTGCCAAGTTCGAAGGCTCGCCTATGGTCCATGGCTCTTCATTTCTCACATCTGAAGGTCACGCTAGCGTTGCCCAACTTGAACGCATGAGTCCACGATGCAGGTCACAACTGCCTAGTTAGCGGGCGCCGCTGGCACGACGCTTCTGGCGCATTTCGATTAACGCATTGATGTAGCCGATGACCTGCTGTTGCTCATCCGGTTCCAGATCCCTGATCAGGGCTTCCAGCAAGCCTCTCGAGGCGGCGGTCTTGGTGGGGAATAGGTCGTCACGGGTCGCGCCAATGGCATCGCACAGAATGGTCAGGTTGGCTTGATCTGGAATATCCAGACCTTTCAGCCACTTACGGCAGCTTTCGTAGGTGACGACCTCGCGCCGGGCGTGAGCCTTCAGGCGATCGTATAGCCACCGCGGACGCCCGCGGCTTGGCACCCCGAGCGCCTCCAGGAACCCGTTCAGCGCTGCCGAAAACGCCGCTCTAGCGTCCGATTTTGTGCGCACAACCATACGTTGCATGCTACCGGCCGACGATCCACGTATCGGTTGTTGACGAAACGCAACTATCGGTTGTAAATTCTGGGGCATGTCCGAAGCAGTAGTACGAGCAATCCATGGGGCCGGCGGTGTAGGCGCGCTCGCCAAGGCACTCGGAATTTCATACCAGGCGGTGCAAAAGTGGCGTCGCTCCGGCATTCCTGCCGAACGAGTCCTCGTCGTCGAAAAGGTGTCCGGCATCTCGCGCAGTGAGCTACGGCCGGATCTGTACCCGCCGGAAAGCCCTCCATCGAGAACCACTAGGCCAATTGCTGCCAATCGCCGCCGTGCCTGACTTCCGTTCATCCGTCATCCCCGTGTGGCTGGTTGAGAGTGCAACAGTGCATCCAACCGAGGGCGAGGCGCAATCCTGAAGACTGAAACTGTGACGTTCATTTTTCAGGCGTGATCTCACATTAGAAACATCAGCGAAATACATGGCGATTCACCCTCACATGCAAATTGACCCCAGGTATTGCGCTGAAATTTGGGTCGGCGCATCCCTGAGTGCGTTGTCTAAGGCTATTACACCTGCCCCTAGTTCTGCGGGCATATGCGCGACGCATAAGGGCGCATAACCATGCACCAGACCGCGCTTTTTCACGACACCATCTTTGATGCGTTGGGTGCCGACATCGCTGCCGCAGGCGGATTCAAGGTCGTCGCAGGCAAGCTCTGGCCCGCCGAGAACCCAACGACCGCTGCAACCAAGTTGCGCAATGCAATCAATCCCGACCAGGCCCAGAAGCTCTGTCCGCAGGAAGTCATTCAGATCAAGCGCCTCGCCCAGCAGGCGGGATCATTCGCGACGATTCAATACGAGGCACAGCAGCTTGGTTACGCCGTGACTTGGATCGAGCCGGAGGACGAGCTCCAGCGCCTCGAGCGCGAGAACAACGAACTACTCAAGCGGCTTACGCGGCAGATGGAACGCGCCGAAACACTGCGAGCGAAGGTGAGGGCCGTCAAATGAACTTCCGGAAACGTCTTGGCAGACAAGTACGCCTGGAGAGTGGTGCCAAAAGCTTGTCCAGCTTCGCGAATGGAGCGCTCGAAAGCTCGATCAGAGAATCAATGCAGAGCGTGCAAAGCAATCTCTCACGCAGCAATCAAGGGAGGCTGGCTGACATGAGTAGCCAGTGGTTCCGCATGTACGCAGAGGGGGGATTGAAGGCCGCATAAAAAACGCCGCAGCGGTTGTGCCTGCGGCGTGTTGATCCTCTAGCGGGGATCGGGCTCGGTAAGTGGCCCTTAGCAAACAAAAGCTTACCGATGTTTGCCGCGACATGCAACTACGGATGGTTCGACAGGCGGCCGGTTCCGAAACCGTAATCGGTGTGTGTGTCGGCTCCGGTACCAGTGGTGGAGCTGGGAAGAGGGAGTCAGCGCGGGGTGGCCTGAAACGCGCCGCGCTGAGAAACGGGTGTGTTGGGAGATGTCCGACGAGGCCGTGACTGGCAGCCAGGAGGCGAAAAGGTACCCGATAAGCGACGCGCGCATGACCAACAGGCACTGAGAGGCAGCAGTAAGAGGGGATATCTCCCAACCCTCTTTTGACTTGCTGCTGCCGAATGAAACACACGGGGTAAGCCATGAAGGGGACGAAGCGGTGTCCGCAAGATTTTCAGATCACACCAGAGTTGAGGGCGTGGGCGCGCGAGAAAGTGCCAGATGTCGATATCGATGCAGAGACAGAGGCGCTACGCGATCACGAATTTGCGCGGGCGCATTCGGATTGGCCGGCCGTATGGCGCAACTGGATGCGTCGCGAACAAAAGGCGGTTCGCAGATTCAAGCCGAAAAGCAAGTTCGAGCGCAACGGCGGCACGAGCTATGCCGAGGTGATGGCTGCGCTCGATGCAGCCGTCGATCCCGATTCGGAGGATTTCGCGCCATGAGCAGCAAGCATCATGTCAGCCGGCGCGCAGAGGGTATCTGGCGCACGTTCGCGCGGTGGTACGGCGCGGACACGATCGCCAAGAATTTCGGTGCGGTGCCGCCGAAGGAATGGTGCGAGGTCATCGACCAGCGGATACGCACGCGCGACCAGCTCGAGCGCATCCTCGCCGACGTGCGCGCGGCGCATCCGAACTACCCGCCGCGCTTTCCGCAGTTCGAGCTCATCGTCGATCGCGTCACGGCGCTGCAGGATCAATCGGCGAACGCAGGCCCGACGATCGCCGAGCGGCTCGTCGACTACGCGCTCAAGCACAAGCGCCTCACTCGCGAGCAGCAGCGCATGCCGTGGAAGTTCATCGGCAAGAGCTTCGATGCACCGAACGCCGCCGGCAAGATCGTGCGCAATCACGGCATCGAGATCACCGCGCTCGAGATTCCGCCGGACCGCGAGGCCGGTGCGCCCGGCTATCGCGTGACGGTCGAAGACATGCAGTCGGGGAACGCGGCGTGATTGGCCGGTGCGCTCACTGCGGCGAGCCGTTCAAGCGCCACGGAAAGGCGCCGCGCCTGTCAGCGATCGGACGCGGGAAGTATTGCTCGAAGGCATGCGATCAATTGAGGCGTCGAAAGGTGGACGCTGAGCGATTACGGCAGCTTGCCTTCAGCGGCGCGACGAAAGCGGAAATCGCGCGCGAGCTCGGACTGGGGTACTCGACTGTCTGGCGTGCTATGCGTTCGCTCAATCTCGACGACATGTGGAAAGAGCAGCGCTACGCGTGAGGATCGAAATGAACTGGCGACGCGCAAGCTACGACGTGATGACGCTGCATACCGAGGATGGGGGGTATGCGGGCTACTACGTCGTGAGGCACAAGACGAGTCACGGGCCGTATTACGTTGGATGGAAAGGGAACCACATGGATCGGGATATCAGAGAGCACATCGACTCTGGATGGAGCAAGGATGGCGTGTTCCGCTCATGTGAGATTCGCTG
>QGVC01000265.1 GCA_003242645.1 Pseudomonadota bacterium | reverse complement strand
AACGCTTGGTAATCGTCGATCGGTCGGATGCCGTCGCCGGCCTGAGCTGTCGTTGCGGTGGCGGTGTCGCGTGCTTCTCTGGCGGCGCGCTGCTCGAGCACACGCTTGACGGCCTGGTATGACGGCGGACTGAGCGTAAGTACCTTCTCGCACGCCGTTTCGATCTCATCGCGCGCATACTGGCGGGCGAGGTGTCGGCGGACATCGGAAACTGACCCTTTTCGGACAAAACAATTGACCCACCTTTGTTGAGAATTCGGGGCCGTCCGTGAACGAGGAGGACGGGCCCCTGGATGCTGACAAAGGAAGCGGTAATGGAGATCAAGATTTTGTCCCGACGAGGGATGAGCATTCGGGCGATTGCCAAAGAGCTGAAGATCTCGAGGAACACTGTCCGGAAGTACCTGCGGGGAGAGGCCGTCAAGGAGGTGGCGAGGCGTCGTCCAGGACGTCCCCGCAAGCTTGAGCCCTACGAGGACTGGATTCGTCGGCGGGTGGAGGCAGCGGCGCCGATCCGGCTGCCGGCGACAGTGCTGCATCGCGAGATCAAAGCGATGGGCTACGACGGGACAGAGCGTACGGTGCGGCGGTTCATAGCGGGCTTGCAACCGAAGGCGGTACCGGAGCCGGTCGTGCGGTTCGAGACGCCCCCTGGCCATCAGGCGCAGATGGACTGGGGCGAGTATCGGCTTGGACGTCGCAAGGTATATGCCTTTGTGGGAGTGCTCGCCTACAGCCGATGGCTGTATCTCGAGTACGTTGAATCGATGAGAGCCGAGGTGCTAGTGGCCTGCCATCGTCGGATGCTGGGGGACTTCGGAGGTGTGCCGCGGGAAATCCTCTACGACAACATGAAGACGGTGGTCACGCACCGCGACGCGTATGGGCCGGGGCGACATCGTTTCCACGATGCGATTTGGAGCTTGGCGGCGGAGTGCGGATATCGGCCGAAGCTGTGTCGTCCGGCACGGCCGCAGACGAAGGGTAAGGTCGAGCGTGCGATCGACTACATCGCAACCAGCTTCTTCTACCCGTACGTGACGCGGCTGGCGTTAGAGGGCCGAGTGCCGGAGCTTGAGGAGCTCAACGCGGAGGCGCGGCTTTGGTGCGGCACTGTGGCCAACGTCCGTGTGCATGCAACGACGAAAGCCAGGCCCGTCGATCGGCTCATCGAGGACCGGGAGGCGATGCAGCCCTACACGGGGCCAAGCACCGTTCCAGAGTCGACCGTAGCTCGTCGCTGGCCGCGCTACCCGCTTCAGCGCTCGCCTCGGGAGTATGACGCGTTGCTGCTTCAGGAGGGGGCCCAATGAGCGAGAGGGTCGAAAAGCTGTGCATGGAGCTGTCGTTGACTGCTGTCGCTCATCACTACGCGACGCTCGCTGACGAGGCGGTGAAGAAGAAGCGCTCGTACATCGAGTACCTTGAGCAAGTGCTCAGCGCCGAGGCGGCGCTGCGAGGCGAGAGAAGCCGACAGATGTTGATCCGCCTGGCGACGTTCCCTGCGGTCAAGACGCTCGAGCAGTTCGACTTCGAGGCAGCGCCCGGAGCGCCAAAGGCGCGTCTGCAGGAGCTCGCCGGACTGGCCTTCGTCGAGCGACGCGAGAACGTGATCCTTCTGGGTCCGAGCGGAACCGGCAAGACACACTTGGCAATCGCCCTCGGCGTCCGAGCGGCCGAACGCGGCTACAAGGTGCGCTTCATCACTGCGGCAGACCTGGTGCTGCAGCTCGAGAAGGCTCGGCGAGAAGGCCGCTTTGAGCAGTACCTCAGACGAGCGATCCTCGGCCCTCGACTGTTGATCGTCGACGAGATCGGCTATTTGCCGCTGAAGAAGGACCAATCAGACCTGTTCTTCCAGGTCGTCGCGAAGCGCTACGAGCAGGGCTCGATGGTGCTGACATCGAATCTGTCGTTCGGCGACTGGGAGCAAACGTTCGACGGCAATGCGGCACTGACCAGCGCGATGCTCGACCGGCTGCTGCACCATGCGCACGTCATCCAGATACGAGGCGACAGCTACAGGCTTCGGCAAGCTAGGCAGAGTGGACTGATAGGAGGCACCGTCAAACGAGAGACGCACTAGGCCACCAGGGGGTGGGTCAAGAATATTGACCGGTAAGTGGGTCAAATCTTTTTGTCCGTTGACAGAGGTTCGCGAGCCCGTAGATCGCCCGCTGTCCCGGGCGGCCGCGGCGGGCGAAGATGGCGCGGGCCAGCTCGCTGCTGTGCGGGCCGATCTTGTGGATCTTCGCAAGCAGCCGCGCCGTCTCCCGAGACGGGTTGAACAGGCGGTCGGCGTCGGGCAGCACGACCTGTCCTCGGGCGACCTTCTCGTGGCGGCGCAGCACCTCGCCCACGTCATCGAGGATCTGGATCTCATGCTCGTAGATCCGCACCGTGACCTGCGTGTGCGGCGCTGCGGGCAGCGCTGCGTAGTAGGCGGCCTGCACCTGCACGAGGCCGGCATCGTCGACCGTGCGCGTCTCCTGCTTGAAGTAGCGGAACCGCTGCGCCGGCAGCGGCTTGAGACTCGGACGCTCCTCGGCGAACATGGCCAGTACCTGACGCTTCTTGCGACCGTGGATCCGCGGTGCCGCCCAGCGCTCCTCCCAGTGCTCGAGCCAGGCGTTCTGCGCCTCGATCGACTCGAACCTCTTGCCGTTGAGCGCGGTACTCTGCGTGTGCTGGATCGCGCTCTCCACCGTGCCCTTGCGGTTCGGATCGCCGACCCGACAGGTATCGGCGACGACGCCGTAGTGCGCGAGCATCGCGGCGTAAACGACGTTGAGCTGCGGCTCGTAGAGATCGGGGCGGATGACGCCTTGCTTCAGGTTGTCGAGGACGACGTAAGTCACGGTGCCGCCGAACGTCCGGAACGCCTCTTCGTGTAGGCGCGCCCACGTCTCCTGATCCGCCTTCCAGACGACCTTCCGGAAGCTCTTGCCGGAGTACTTCAGCGTCATCACGAATAGGTTCGGACGCCGGTACTTGCCGTTCGATGTCAGGGTCAGCGCGCCGAGGCCGAAGTCGACCTGCGCCTCCTCGCCGGGCAGGCTCTCGAGCACGTCAAAGCGCTCGGGGTCGTGAACCTTCAGGCTCCGCACGAAGCGCTTGACCGAGTTGTAGCGGTGCTCGAACCCGAACCGGTCGACGAGGTCCTGGTAGATGGCCTGAGCGTTGCGCCCAAGCTGGACCTGCTCCTCGATCCAGGCGCGGTGTGGCTCGCAGGCGGAGCTCGCGTGCCGCGGCGGAACCGGTGGCCAGGGTGGGGGATTTTGGCCCTCAACCGGTCCAGAGCCGGTGGCCATGGGGGATTTTGACTGATACTTGCGGATCGTCTTGCGATCCACGCCCGTGCGCCGGGAGATCTCGTGCTGGCTCGCGCCGGCCGCGAGCAGCGTCTCGATCGTAATCCGTAAATGCGACTTCAAGACGTTCAACTCCTTGCGCTCCCCCGGGCTAAAAGGGGAGCAGCGTAAACGTCCTGCCGCGAAACAGGGCCGGCGGCGCCGGCCCTCAGGTCAGGGGTGGGGGAATTTCAGGTGGCCGCAGATGGGGGAATTTGGGTGGCCGCCGGGGCTGCGCCTCCCTTTTTACCTTTTCCCATTCTTCCTTCAGGAGAAATTGCGTCGTCGCTGTCAAGTCGTTAAGCGCAGCGGAAAGCTTCGCGCTCTGACTTGGATCTGTGTATCTCGGAATCTCTTCAAGCAATGCTTCGACCCGCTTGTCGTGTGTCCCCGCGGGATTCAAGCGTAGTCGAATTACGTGACGGAGACGGTCGATCTCGTTCACCATCTCGTACTCTTGAGGCTTGCCCTCCATGTTCGAGGCGGACCACGTATAGGTGAGACCTGAAAAGGCCGAAATATCCTGACGCAGTTGCTCGATCCAGCGGACACGTTGACTGGTAACGGTATTGATGAAATTGGTCCGACGCGTGTTTCTGTAATTCAGCACCAGACTCCAAACGCCAACGGCGAACGTGAGCATGATGCTGATTGCGTAAACGATGTCTTTCGGCTCCAAGGCGGCGCAACCTCGACTATAGGCGGCTAACGCTCGCGATCACCTGCCGGCAACAGGCGGCGAAGCCGGCTGTTGACGGTCAGGTGCATCGCGTTGTTGGGCACCATTCTCCACGGCAGGCGCTTGGCTCGCTGCGGAGAGAGGCGGCATCAGAGAGAAGAACTGATTGCATCGCGCGACGACCGCGTCCAGTGACGACGTGCGGAAAACCTCGGTATGCAGGCGCTCGCAACCGACGGATGCGCACTCGATAGCAGTTTTCTCCCAAAGGCTCTTACAGGGCCATGAGCGGACCACTTTCGCGAACGGTGCCGAGCACCGTAGTTGTCGGAGTCGTTCGGGCAAGCTTACGGCGAAACCGACTTTGAAACGGCCGGGGTCGTGCTCTGGCTCAAGCGCGAGCAGATAGAAGACGCCTTGCTCGGGCTTCAGTTCCAACGACTGTTTATCGTCGGCTTCCTCAAACGAAGTGCCGGAGGACAGTTCCTCAACGACAAGCTTCGCTTCCTCATCGGTAATGTACGAAATGACCTGGCCGGCGTTCGCGGCGCTCCGCATCTTCGTCGCCTCGATGCCAAGGCGCCGCAGGACCTTGAATATTGTCGTCTTCCGCTTGCCGCATTTTGCGGCAAGGTCGATCACGGAAATTAAATCCTCCGGCATAGCTTCCCTATGGTGCCCAACTTTCATTTCTACCCCAATCGCGTCCTTTCGCGACTGGAAGTATTCGTCGGATATCTGCCAACCTTCCTCCCAAGTGACTGAGGCGTCGATATCGAATGTCAGATATTCTCGAATATTACCAACGCGAAACTGGACATGGAAGCCAACCTCGGCGCCTTCTTCAGGTAGTGCATGAGGCCCTCCGCGCCGGACACTACAGCTATTTAACAGAGAAGGCCTACGTGTCCTGGATTCGGCGGTACATCCGTTTTCACGGATGCCGGCAC
>QGVC01000264.1 GCA_003242645.1 Pseudomonadota bacterium | reverse complement strand
GCCTCCTCCGTCGCCTTCGGGTTCTTGAGGTAGCCCTTCATGACGATGTTGCCGCGGAACATGACCTCGCCAAGGGTCTGGCCGTCCGCAGGCACCTCGGTCATCGTTTTCGGATCCATGACGGTCAGGCCCTCGAGCGTCGGGTAGCGCACACCCTGGCGGGCCTTTTGCGCTGCCCGTTCCGAGGGGGGCAACGCATCCCATTCATCGTGCCAGTCATTGACCACCGCTGGGCCATAGGTCTCGGTCAACCCATACACGTGGGTGACATCGAACCCGGCCTCCGCCATGGCCGCGAGAACAGATTCGGGCGGCGGCGCCGCGGCGGTGACGAACTGCACCTTGTGGGGCAGCGGCCTCTTCTCCTCCGGCGCTGCATTGAGGAGCGTCGACATGACGATCGGCGCGCCGCAGAGATGCGTAACCCTGTGCTCTGCGATGGCGTCGTACATGGCCTTGGCCCGAACCCAGCGCAGGCACACATGAGTGCCGGCCACCGCCGACAGGGTCCACGGGAAGCACCAGCCGTTGCAGTGAAACATCGGCAGGGTCCAGAGATAGACCGGATGCCGGCCCATGCCCGCCGCCACGACGTTGGCGAAGCACATCAGGTACGCGCCGCGATGGTGGTAAACCACACCCTTCGGATTGCCCGTGGTGCCCGAGGTGTAATTGAGAGCGATCGCATCCCACTCATCGTTCGGCATCCGCCACGCGAATTCGGGATCCCCGCCGGAGACGAAGGCCTCGTAGTCCGTGCCCGGTAGCGGATCGCCGGGCTGCGGAAACTCCTTGTCGTCGTATTCGATGACGAGGGGCCGCGACTTCACCAAGTCCAAAGCTGCGCGGATTGTCGGCGCGAACTCGCGGTCGGCAATCAGGACCTTGGACTCGGAGTGATCGAGTTGGAACGCGATAACCCCAGCATCCAACCGCGTGTTGATGGAATGCAGCACGGCGCCGGTCATGGGCACGCCGTAGTGCGCCTCGAGCATCGGCGGCGTGTTGGACAGCATGACCGAAACCGTATCGCCACGACCGATGCCGTGCCGATCTAGCGCCGAGGCAAGCTGGCGGCATCTGGCATAGAACTGGCGGTAGGTCATCCGCTGCTGCCCGTGGATGACAGCCACCCGATCCGGGTGCACCTTTGCAGCGCGGTCAAGCAACGTCAGCGGGGTCAGCGGCTGGTAATTCGCCGGGTTTCTGTCGAGGTGCTGGTCGTAAGGATTCATGGGCGTAAGGCACATTCAGGAGACAGCACCGGACGCTACTCCATGCGGCACCTCGGCGGCAATGCGATTGAATGTGAATCGTGCGCTCAGCCGAGACCGTCCTCGGCGAGAAGGGCTTTGTTGATGGCGAGCGCTGCGCAGGCTCCTTCGGCCACTGCGACGACGAGCAGCTGAACGTCTCGCGAAGCATCCCCGGCCACGAAGACCCCATCCACATCCGTGCGGCACGATGGCCAGGCCGCGTCGAGACCGCCGGTTTGCATTTGGCGGACACCGAGACGTTGAAACAGACTTGAACCTTGATGCTGGCCGACCGTGAAGAACAAGGCTCGACGCGGCAGCACGTCTCCGTTGGCGAACACGATCCGCTCCAGCTGGGTGCCTGTTCCATCGAGCTGACCGATCTTGTCCGCCCTGACGGCGATGCCATTCCTGGTGAGCTGGCGAAACGTCTCGTTGCTAGGCCGTTCGCGGCCATCCGTGCACAGCACGATGTCGTCGCTCCACAATTTCATCATGAGAGCGAGTTTGGCGCCTTTTTCGCCGCCGCCATACACCGCAATCGGATCATCACGGTGCTCCCAGCCATAGCAGTAGGGACAGTGATGGACGCTCTTGCCGTAGAAGCGCTCGATGCCTTCGATCTCTGGCAGCTCGTCGGCAACGCCCGTCGCCAACAGGATTTTACGTCCCGTGGCCGAGCCACCACTGGAAAGGCTCACCTCGAAATGATCCGACCGGCGCGAGATGTCGACGACCGTGTCGTTGAGAAGCTCCACGCTCGGATAGCGCCTCAGCTCCTCCCGGGCAGTGCTCAGCAGCTGAGCGGGCGACATGCCGTCCCGGCTCAGGTAGCCGTGCAGGGCGTCCGACGCCCGATTTCGCGGCTTCCCTTCATCACAGACGAGCACGTTTCGCCGCGACCGACCCAACAACAGGGCAGCGCTCAATCCCGCGGCGCCGCCACCCACCACTATGACGTCGTAGTGATTCATCCCATCCGTCCCGAACTTTGGGACGCAACGCCGTGAGATGGGTCGGGTTCCGGGCACGGAGCACCCCTTCACATCGGGTGGCCGGCAGCAAATGCCCAATCAAATCGCGCGGCCAAGTACGTCTTTCGCCTAACCACCTATTGAACTTCCTGCCTTCCGGCTTTTTGATAATCGCCGAGCAGGCAGGAGATTAGTGATGAGCCGCTATCACGAAGAATATGCCCGCTGGAGGAAAGACCCCGAGGGCTTCTGGGCAGAAGCCGCGCAGGAAATTAGCTGGTACAAGCTCTGGGATCGCGTGTTTGATCCCTACATGGGCGAGTACGGCCGCTGGTTCGCTGGAGCGGAATGCAACACCGCCTATAACTGCCTTGACCGGCACGTGGAAAGCGGCCGCGGACAGCAGCTCGCCTTAATCTATGACAGCCCCGTAACCGGAACAAAGAAGACATTCACATACGCCGAGCTGACCGACGAGGTCGCCACGTTCGCGGGCGTGCTGAAGGACCTCGGCGTCGGCAAGGGTGACCGTGTGGTCATCTACATGCCGATGGTGCCCGAGGCGGTTATCGCCATGCTCGCCTGTGCGCGGATCGGCGCCATCCATTCCGTCGTGTTCGGCGGGTTCGCCTCCAACGAGCTTGCTACCCGCATCAACGACGCCAAGCCAATTGCCGTCGTCAGCGCCTCGTGCGGCGTCGAGCCGGGCCGCGTCGTCGCTTATAAGCCCCTGCTCGACAAGGCGATCGAGCTCAGCGAGCACAAGCCTGAGCACTGCGTGATCCTGCAGCGCCCGCTTCTGGAGGCGCCTCTCGTGCCCGACCGCGATCTCGACTGGCAGACTCTCGTCCAGGATGCGAAATCGCGCGGGCGGAAGGCGGGCTGCGTCTCCGTGGCAGCCACCGACCCGCTGTACATCCTCTACACCTCGGGCACGACCGGCCAGCCGAAGGGGGTCGTGCGCGACAACGGCGGGCACATGGTGGCGCTCAAGTGGTCGATGAAAAACCACTATGGCGTCGATCCTGGAGAGGTTTACTGGGCGGCCTCAGACGTCGGCTGGGTGGTCGGACACTCCTACATCGTTTACGGGCCGTTGCTCCACGGCTGCACCACGGTGCTCTATGAGGGCAAGCCGGTAGGCACGCCCGACGCCGGTGCTTTCTGGCGCGTGATCTCCGAGCACAAGGTCGTGGCCATGTTCACCGCGCCAACGGCCTTCCGCGCCATCAAGAAGGAGGACCCGCAAGGCGAGTTCATCAAGAAGTACGACCTCAGCCACTTCCGCACCCTGTTCCTCGCTGGGGAGCGCGCCGACCCGGAGACCGTCAAGTGGGCCGAGGAGAAGCTGAAGGTTCCCGTCATCGATCACTGGTGGCAGACCGAGACGGGCTGGGCGATCTGCGGCAATCCGGTTGGGCTCGGACTGCTGCCCGTCAAGCACGGGTCGCCGACCGTTCCGATGCCGGGCTATGACCTCTACGTGCTGGACGAGAAGTGCAACCCGCTACCTCCAGGGCAGACAGGTACGCTGGCTATCAAGTTGCCGCTCCCACCATCCTGCCTCCCCACGTTGTGGAACAACAACGAGCGCTTCCGGAAGAGCTACCTTTCGGAGTTTCCGGGCTATTACACGACCTCGGATGCCGGCTATCGCGATGAGGACGGCTACGTCTACGTGATGGCGCGCACCGACGACGTCATCAACGTCGCCGGCCATCGCCTGTCCACGGGCCAGATGGAGGAGGTTGTCGCCAGCCATAAGGACGTGGCCGAGTGCGCGGTCATAGGTGTGTACGATGAGACCAAGGGCCAGATCCCTCTCGGCTTTGTCGTGCTCAATGCCGGCGTGAACCGCGATCCCAAGGAGATCGAGACCGAGATCATCCAGCTCGTGCGGGAGACCATCGGGCCGGTCGCCGCGCTCAAGAACGTAATGGTGGTCAAGCGGCTACCGAAGACGCGCTCCGGCAAAATCCTTCGGGGCACGATGCGCCTGATCGCTGATGGGGAACCCTGGAAGATGCCGGCAACCATCGATGATCCGGCGATCCTCGACGAGATCACGGAGGTGCTGAAGGAGCGCGGCGCCCTGCGGCAGAAGGGTACGGTCGCGGCATAGGTAGATAAGGCATTGCGACCCCAAGGCTCGCAGCCCTGCATCCGCCCAGGATTGCGGTGTGCTGGGCTAGCGAGCCTCGATCCGTTGCGCGCACAATCCCACCCGGCCCGTTAGACCTTTCCAACTGTCTTACGCACCCTGCACGTCGGCCGCCTCGACGGCCGGCAATTCCCGAAACGCGAGCACTGGCGAACTCCAAGCTCTTGTCCGGCGTTGCCTAGGTGTGGGCGCAGAAGAGGCGCGGCACCGCAATTCCATATCCGCCGAGAGGAGCGAGAGAGATGAAAGTCAAGGACGTCATGCACCCCGGAGTGCACTGGGTGGAGCCGGACACGCCGATAACGGAGATTGCCAGGCTCATGCGGGACGAGGACATCGGGTCGGTGCCAGTGGGCGAGAACGACCGGCTCGTCGGCATGATCACGGACCGTGACATCGTTTGCCGCGGCATCGCGGAGGGCATCGATTGCTCGACTATGACCGCACGCGATGTGATGACCAGCGGCATCATCTATTGCCATGAGAATGAGGAAATAGAGGATGCCGTTCGCATCATGGAGCAACATGAGGTGCGGCGGCTACCGGTGATCAATGAGAATAAGAGGATGGTGGGTATCCTGAGCCTCGGTGATATCTCGCATGCCGCACCGCGCCAGCTTTTTGGGAGGG
>QGVC01000263.1 GCA_003242645.1 Pseudomonadota bacterium | reverse complement strand
GCCGGATGTTGATGGGGTTCAGCACGGCGCCGATCATCGGCACGGCGTAATGGGCTTCCAGCAGGGCCGGTGTGTTGGGGGCCAAGATGGCCACCGTGTCCCCACGTTTCACGCCCGCTTTCGTCAAGGCATGGGCCAGCCGGCGCGACCGTGCGTAGAACTCTGCGTAGGTGAATTGGCGCGCGCCGTGGATGACGGCTGTTCGGTTGGCAAAAAATGTCGCCGCTCGGCTGAGAAAGCTGATGGGTGTCAGCGGAACAAAGTTGGCTGAACGTTTCCTGAGCTCGGGCCGCTCCTCGATCATTGCCGTTTCCTCCCGCTTCGTATCGGCGAGTTTAATCGTCGCTTCGTGTTCGTCTAATCTGTCACTTCGCCCGGACTCTCACGGGATTTCAAGAACCGCGGATTACGCACGCGAAGCTCCTCGACAAGAATGGCCCGCAGCCGCTCGTGCAAATCCGGCTTATTATTCGTGTTGACCTTCCCGGAGCGAATATCGAGCGCAAGCCGCTTCATGTCCCCGTCGCCGTCAGGATAAAGCTCGTCGAGTAGCCGCCAACGGGCCGTATCGTCGTCGGCAAGAATCTCACGCCGTGCGATCTCGAGCGCATTCGCGATCATTGCAGCCGTGTAGCGATGCTCGGGCGGAAGGGTAGGATAGATCTCCGCGCGCAAGGTATCGACAGCCAATTCGATCAAGGTCTCTGCTGCGATGCGCTTCACCGCCATCGTGGATCTCCTGACGCAGCAAGGGCGGCGATGCCGTCAAGGGCATCCAGCTCCATCTCTGGCGGCATCAGCCCGGTCAAAGCCAGCTCGATGGAGTTCTCGCCTCCTTTACGGTAGCGGTCTCCCTGCAGCACGGCGACAGTCGCCCATCTCGCCGCCGCCATGATCTCCCAATAGGGGACCACCGCCTCATTGAGCGGAAGCTTCGCAACGCTCCGGTAGCCTCGATAGAACGCCTCCCGGCTGCCGATGCCGCCCGCCTCGAGGGTATCGTTCCCGAAGCGCCAGCAGCGCGCCATGATCCAGCCGATGTCTTCGTGCCGGTCGCCCCAGTGGGCGAACTCCCAATCGAGCACGGCGCCGAGCTTGCCTTCGTTCACGATGTAGTTGCCCGTGCGATAATCTCCGTGGACAAGCGTGATCGGCTCGGGGTCTGGCGCATGGGCATCAAGCCACGCCAGCACATATTCGAGCGCCGGGCGGGGCTCGGCAGCGCTCGACAGCGCATTTCGGAGCTTTGCCACCTCATTACGGGCCGGCGGCAGCATCGGAATGGGCAAGAAGTTGAGATCATCGCGGGGCGGCGTGATGGAGTGAATTTTGGCCAGCTCCGCACCGAGGCGTTCGGCCAGGCTTTCACCGTAGTCCTTCAGGGCAGGATCCCGCACGATGCGCCGCGCCTGGGTCACTCCTGGGACGAAAGCTTGAACGAGAAAAGGTGCTCCGATGATCTCGGGATCGGAGCAGCGTGCGATTGGCTCGGCTACTGCAATCCCAGCTGCGTGCGCCGCTTTCAACACGCCGAACTCAGCGGTGCGGTCCAGGCTCAGCGACAGCCGGGCAACGGCGTCAGTCCGCAGAACCCAAGCGTGACGCCCTTCGCGCGGCCCACCCTCGACATCGACCACGAGTCGCCAGTTCTCTTGCACGGCACCGCCGGTGAGCAGCGTTGCCTCGGCGAACGTCACGCGACGGGCGCCGACCGCTCCGGCGAGCCAGCCCGCCAGGGAGCCGAGATTATCCGGATCAAGCGTGCGCGAACGGACGACCTGCATGCACCGATGTCTCTATGCCAGGGTGTTAGATGGTAAGGAGCGTACCACCATCCACGACCAGTACGCTGCCAGTCATATAGGAGCCCGCCTCGGAGGCGAGGAGCAGGAGAGGGCCGTCGAGCTCGTGCAGATCGGCAGCACGGCCGAATGGCACGCGAGCGAGGAGCTTCTTGCCGGCGTCGCTGGTCAGGAAGGCCTCGTTCAGCTCCGTCACCACGTACCCCGGCGCGAGGGCATTGACCCTGATGCGGTCGCGCGAGAGCTCGAGCGCCATCGCCTTGGTGAGTTGGATCACTGCGGCTTTCGAGGCCGCATACGGAGCAACCGCCTTCAGCACACCCAGTCCGAGCACCGAGGAGACATTGATGATCGAGCCGCCTCCGCCGGCCTTGATCATTCGCCGCGCCGCTTCCTGACCGACCCGGAACACCCCGTCCAGGTTGACGTCCATGACGTGGCGCCAATCCTCCTCGGTCAGCTGGGTGAAAAAGGTGTTCGAGGGGACGCCAGCGTTGTTTACGAGAATTTTGACAGGGCCGAATGCTGATTGAGCAGTATCGAATGCCGCTGCGATTTTTTCTGGTTTCGTGACGTCCAGGCCAACAGCTATTGCCTCGCCACCATCAGCACGGATTTCATTTGTCAGCGCCTCGAGGCGATCGAGGCGTCGCGCGGCAGCAACCACCCGCGCCCCGGCGCGGGCGAGCACACGAGCGAAGTGCCGGCCAAGGCCGGAGGAGGCGCCGGTCACCAGCGCCGTCTTTCCTTTGAGGGAAAACGCTTCGAATGCCATGCCTCCGCGTGCTCCATCAACCCGACACTGGTGCTAAACTGGTCGCCCAAGAACGCAACGATACACGACGGCCGGGCTGCCACAAGGCTCAGCCAGAACAGATATCGGGCTCCGGCTGGTCGATTCATCACGGCCGTTCCCGTTTACGAGACGCGGTGTATCAGATACAGATAGAGCACCAACTCACCGCTAGACCTCACGAATAAAGCTGCCACTCATCGGGGAAAAACAGTGTCGAAAATTCCGCACTTTCTCGTGCACAGTCCGAAGGACAATGTCGGTGTGGTCGTCGTAGAGGGCCTCAAGGCCGGCACGCACATGTTCGGCGTCATCACGGAAAATGATACGACGACTGAGCTTGTTGCCAAGCACGACATTCCGATCGGTCACAAGGTTGCCTTGAAAGAGCTGAAGGCCGGCGACACCGTCATCAAGTATGGCGAGGATATCGGCCGGATGATCGCCGACGTAAAACCCGGCGAGCACGTTCACGTCCACAATCTCAAGACGAAGCGCTGGTAAGCCCCGAGAGGAATTGCATCATGGCGGGAAAGACGAACGGAAATCTCACATTTTGGGGCTGGCGCCGCGAGAACGGCCGGGTTGGCGTACGCAACCACGTGATCATTCTGCCGCTGGACGACCTCTCCAACGCCGCATGCGAGGCGGTGGCCAACAACATCAAGGGCACGATGGCACTGCCGCACGCTTACGGCCGCCTCCAGTTCGGAGCCGACCTGGAGCTCCACTTCCGCACGCTGATCGGCATCGGGAGCAATCCGAACGTTGCTGCCGTTGTTGTCATCGGCATCGAGGAAGGATGGACCAACAGGGTCGTCGAGGGCATCGCCAAGACCGGCAAGCCAGTCGTTGGGTTTGGCATCGAGCTGCACGGCGACATCAACACCATCATGCGCGCCTCCTATGAGGCGAAGAAGCTGGTGCAGTGGGCGTCCGAGCTGAAGCGGGAGGAATGCCACATCTCCGAGCTGTGGGTTTCGACCAAGTGCGGCGAGAGCGACACCACGACGGGCCTCGGCTCCTGCCCGACGGTCGGCAATATGTACGACAAGCTCATCCCACAAGGCATCTACGGGGTGTTTGGCGAAACGTCCGAGATCACGGGAGCCGAGCACATTTGCAAAGCCCGTGCTGCCACGCCCGAAATCGGCGAGAAATTCTACCGCGTCTGGAAGGCTTACCAGGAGGAGGTCATCGAGGCGCACAAGACCGACGACCTCTCGGAGAGCCAGCCGACCAAGGGCAATATCGCTGGCGGGCTGACCACGATCGAGGAGAAGGCGCTCGGGAACCTCGAAAAGATCGGCAAGACCTGCCGCTACATCGACGTGCTTGAGCCTGCCGAGACGCCCTCGAAAGGGCCTGGCCTCTATTTCATGGACACGTCCTCGGCCGCAGCCGAGTGCGTGACACTGATGGCTGCAGCGGGCTTCACCGTCCACACCTTCCCGACAGGGCAGGGCAACGTCATCGGCAACCCGATCCTGCCGGTCATCAAGATTACCGCGAACCCGCGGACAGTGCGGACGATGCAGGAGCACATCGATCTTGACGTGTCCGGCATCCTGCGCCGTGAGCAGACGATCGACCAGGCCGGCGACGCTTTGATCGATATGATCATCCGCACAGCCAACGGGCGTCTGACCTGCGCCGAGATCCTCGGCCACCGCGAGTTCGTGATGACGAAGCTCTATCGGAGCGCGTGATCCGAGCTGGATTTCGGGCCTCTCGGATCCCCGAAATCGTCATAATTGGCCAGGTCACTTGACCTGCAGTCCAACCATCAAGAGCATCCCGGGCCTCGCGCCCGGGATCGACATTTTCGCCGATGCGCAACCCCGCCTGGAGCTGGATGACCCATGGCCGACATCGTCGTCACGGAGTTTCTCGATCCCGGGCCGATCGAGCTTCTGAAACAGAAGTATTCCGTCCATGTCGACACCGACCTTTGGAATAAGCGGTCCGAGCTGGAGAAGCTTGTCGGCGACGCGATTGCCTTGATCGTCCGGAATCGCACGCGCGTCGATGCAGCGCTGCTCGATGAGGCGCCAAAGCTCAAGGTGATCGGCCGTCTTGGCGTTGGCCTCGACAACATCGACATGGAGGCCTGCAAGGCGCGCAACATCGTGGTCTGCCCGGCCGTCGGCGCCAACGCGGTCGCAGTGGCCGAGCACGTCATTGCCACGACACTCATCCTGTTGCGTAGGGCTGCCTATCTCAGCACGTCCCGTGTTGCCGCCGGGGAATGGCCGCGAGAGGAGCTGAGCCGCGGACATGAAGCTGCCGGCCGCCGCTTCGGTATCATCGGCTACGGCTCTATCGGGCAGCACGTCGGCGCTAGGGCGCGGGCGCTCGGGATGCATATCGTCGCCCATGACAGATACCTGCCTCCCGACAGTCCGGTTTGGGCAAATTCCGAGCGGGCCAGCTTGGACGAAGTGCTTGAGAC
>QGVC01000262.1 GCA_003242645.1 Pseudomonadota bacterium | reverse complement strand
GAGCATCAGGCCTATGACAAAACGGGGCTGGAAGTGCTGGAGATCGGCTTGCCCCGAACGCACAAGCCGGCGGCGGAATAGGTGCGCTCGCTAAAGGAAAGCCTCGGACGCAAATTGATTTCAGGAAACTCAGATGGGGAAGGTCACCGGCTTCTTGGAGTTCGAGCGCGTCGACCGCGGGTATGAGCCCGTCGAGGCGCGCGTGAAGCACTGGCGCGAGTTCGTGGTGCCGCTGCCGGAGAACGAGGTGCGCACGCAAGCAGCCCGGTGCATGGATTGCGGCATCCCCTACTGCCACAACGGCTGTCCGGTGAACAATCAGATCCCGGACTGGAACGATCTCGTCTACCGGGGCGACTGGAGAACGGCTGCGCTCAATCTGCACTCGACCAATAATTTCCCGGAGATCACAGGCCGCGTCTGCCCAGCGCCGTGCGAGGCGTCCTGCACGCTCAACATCGATGACAAGCCGGTCACTATCAAGACGATCGAGTGCTCCATCGCCGACCGCGCCTTCGAGGAAGGCTGGATCATTCCCCAGCCGCCCGAGCGCAAGACGGGCAAGCGCGTAGCCATCGTCGGTTCGGGACCGGCTGGCCTCGCAGCCGCGCAGCAGCTCGCGCGGGTAGGTCACGAGGTGCACGTCTATGAGAAGAATGCCAAGCCGGGCGGCCTGCTGAGGTACGGTATTCCCGACTTCAAGCTCGAGAAGCACATTGTCGATCGGCGCATCAAGCAAATGGAGGCCGAGGGAGTCGTCTTCCACTGCGGCGTGCGCGTGGGGGTCGATGTCTCTGCCAAGCAGCTTGAGGATGAGTTCGATGCCGTGCTGCTTACCGGCGGCTCGGAGCAACCTTTCGACTTCTTCGCCAATGCGCCCGGGCGCGATCTCGATGGCATCCATTTCGCCATGGAGTTCCTGCCGCAGCAAAACCGGCGGGTGTCGGGTGAAAGCCTCGGCGGCGTGAAGGAGATCACGGCCAAGGACAAGCACGTGGTCGTTATCGGTGGCGGCGACACCGGCTCCGACTGCATCGGCACGTCCATCCGGCAGGGAGCGAAGTCCGTCACCCAGCTGGAGATCATGCCCAAGCCGCCGGAGAAGGAAAACAAGGAGCTCACGTGGCCACACTGGCCGGTCAAGCTCCGCATTTCGACCAGTCAGGCGGAAGGTGCGAGGACGGAGTATTCAATTTCGACCACCGGCTTTTCTGGCAGGAACGGCAAGGTCGAAAAGCTGCACTACGTGCGCGTCGACGCAAAGCTGCAGCCCATTCCCGGAACCGAAGGCGAGATGCCTGCGGACCTGGTGCTGCTCGCCATGGGCTTCGCTGGCCCGGTCGAGAATGACGTGATCAAGGAGCTTGGCCTCAATGTCGTGCCCCGTGGCCGGTTCAAGGGGCTCGATGCTGACGATCGCGATTACCGGATCAAGGGCAGCAAGCGGCTCTTTGCGGCTGGGGACATGCGGCGGGGCCAATCGCTTGTGGTCTGGGCGATCCGCGAAGGCCGGCAGGCAGCGCATGCGATCGACAAGGCGCTGATGGGTCACACCGATCTGCCGCGTTGAGAAAAACTCACCGCATTAGCGGGGACCGGCCATAGCAGTGCCCGCTTCAGCCATGGCTGGGCGATCGATCCGCGGCTTCCGGATTTCTCGTGGGCAGAGGAATTTTCGGACCAGAGTTGGCTTCCGAGCGCTGCTCGAGCCGCGGCCCGACCGGGTCCGGCGGCGGCCAGGTGAAGTCATCGGCCCGGCCTGGCTTCGGAGGAATGCGCTCACCTTTTACGAGCACCTTGAAGAAGGGTGATTGCGTCGGCGCCAGCCGGCGGCGGTGAGCTTGCGAGCCGGCAGCCAGCCCCGGCGTGATCGAGCTCAACACTGTCAAGCCACCCGGCAAAGTGTCCGGAACTGTATCGCCGAGCTGTGCCGGGCGGTCTGCCGATTGACGCCGGGAGACGAGCGCAACGACCGAAGCCGGAATGGCAGGTCTGACAATCTCGACGGTGATTTCCTCGCTGCGGCCGCCGTTGCCAGGCACCTTGATCGACACCGTGGAGTTTTCAGCCTTTAGCTCTCCGACACGCGGATTGCCGGGCAAAAAACCGAAGTTAGGAGCCTTTGCACTTGGAGGCGTGGTCCCCTTTTGTGCCTCCCGTGCCGCTCCTCCGGCCTGCTCGCTTTGCTGGGCCTTTGGCGAGATCCGGCGCTGCTCCGCTTCGCTGCCAGCCAGGGGGATGTCGCGTTCGTTCTTCGCCTGAATGAGATCGCGCTTGATCTCGCGCTCGACGTAATGCGCCAGCTTCTTATTCCCCACAGTGGTCAGGCTGATGCCGTCGCCGTGGCGCAGCAGCCGCTGCTTGCCCGTAAGATCGGGACCATACTGAGTGTATTGCCCTGTCTCGTCGGCGAATGCTTCGTAGACGTCGATGAACTTCACGTTGTTGAGAAGGGCCCGCTCCCGCATGACCGAGTTCAGCATACGCACGTCCTCGTTCACGTCGGGACGGCGAACGATCGGCAGGCCGACCCAATAGACCGCTGCACCGCGCCGCTTGAGAGCCCGGGTGATGCGGTCGATTCTCCGTCCGTATTCCTCCTTCCACTCCTCGGTGCCGACGTTGACACGCCTGCCATCCGGCGCGCGCAGTGCGACCCGATCCGAGATGCCGAGCATGATCACTGCGATGTGCAGCGGCTCGCTCTTGATGGTCTCTTCGAACCGGAAGAAGTCATCCGGACGCATCCGGATCAGACCATTGAGGCTGTGCAGGCGATTGGGCACCCGCACGCGGGTATCGGAACGGAAGGCCTCGGCGAGAGCGCTGAACAAGCCTTCGGCCATCCAATCGCCGATGACCTGCAGCCTATAGACGTCATCCTGCGGGAAAGGTGTGATGTAGCTCGATCCCCATTCGTCCTGGGCTGACGCTGGCCTCGCGGACAGCACGCTGAGAGCCGCGGCCAGCACGGCGACCCAAATAGCCGCCTGTGCGAAAATTCCACGTCTGACCGAGCCGACTTGCACCTCAGCACTACTCCCGTCCGGCTCTGCCGGCCTGTCTAAGCAAATTGAGCAACTGCAGGCTTGGATATCCATCTTCCGGCAGCCCGCTGATACGCTGGAAGGCGCGGATGGCGGCACGGGACTGTCTGCCGATGATCCCGTCCGGTGGACCGGTGTCAAGCCCGCGCTCTGACAAGAGTTTCTGAAGCTCCTCACGCTCGGCACGGGCCAGGGGACGATCGTCCGTCGGCCAAGCGGACACGATCGCCTCCGCACCGGCAATTCGATCTGCCAGATGGCCGACTGCCAAGGCATAAGCCTCCGCTGGATTATACCTCAGAATGGCGCGGAAGTTCCGTGTGACGAGGAAAGCTGGACCATTCGCCCCTGCCGGCAGGATGAGTTGCAGAGGCGAAACCGTGTCGCGGACCGGCACTCTTCCAGGGCGCTCGACTCCTGCCTGCCGCCAGAAGGAGGCCGGTTTCTCGTTTCCCGGAGCCGACAGCCGGTAGTCGAACCCCTTCGGCAGGATCACCTCGAAGCCCCAAGGGTCCTCCAACCTCCAGCCGAAGGCCTTGAGATAGTTCGCTGCCGAGGCGAGCCCGTCCGGAACGCTGTCCCAGATATCGCGCCGACCATCTCCGTCGAAGTCGACGGCGCGCTCGTGGTAGGCCGTGGGCATGAACTGGGTGTGCCCCATCGCCCCGGCCCATGAGCCGGTCATGCGCTCCGGCGTGACGTCCCCCTCCTCCAGGATGCGCAGCGCCGCAATGAACTCACGCCGCCAGAATTGGGACCGCCGCTGGTCACCGGCCGCAAGCGTGGCGAGCGACCGGACCACACTGCGCTCGCCCTGCGCCGTGCCGTAGTTCGACTCAACCCCCCAGATCGCCAGCACCACGTGCCGGTCCACGCCGTAGGCCCGCTCAATGGCCGCCAAGGTATCGGCGAGCTCGACCAGCTTCTGTTGCCCTGTGGCGATCCGGGCGTCGTTAACAAGGCCGTCGAGGTATTCCCATACCGGCTTTACGTGCTCCGGCTGTGAAGCTGCCAGCATCAGCACCTGCACATCAGGCTCCAGGCCCCGCGTCGCGCGCTCGAAGGTCGCCGCACTCACCCCGGCCTTCAGCGCCTCACCTCTGACTTCCTGCAGAAATCGCTGCAGATCGACTGGCGCGGCAACTTGCAATTCGGATGTTTCGCCCGTCGCAGAACCAGCCATAAGCGCCATCCCAAGGACCAGGCCTGCAAAGGCCTTTGACAGAATCGTAGACACCCTTCCCCCCTCTATGGCGCCGCTGCAGCCCGAAGCCGCTGCAGCAGCTCCTTTGTCGGCCAGCAGTCCACCTTCAGGCGATTGTCTTTTTGATATTTTCCGATTTGCCAGCGCGTGATGGAGCCTATTTTTCCGTCCACCTCGCCGATGGCATAACCCAATTCTTTCAACAGACGCTGAATCTCCTCCACCTCACGGGTGGAGAGCTGCGTGATATTCTGCCACGGCGTCTCGAAGTCACCGCCGCCAGCGATCCGATCGGCGAGGTTGCCGACGAAGACCGCATAGAGGTCCGACATGTTGTATCGGCGGATGACACGGTAGTTCTCGAGAACGAGAAAAACCGGCCCATAGGCACCTCCGGGCGCCATCAAGTAGGCCTCCTCCGAACGGACGTGCGCGGGAAACTGCCGGTTGAAAGCTCTCCGGACGCCCATGGCGATCCATTCGGAGAGCGGCCGAGCGTTCGCAGGCCCTTCCAACGAGCAATCGACAGTCGGCGGCA
Source organism: Pseudomonadota bacterium (assembly GCA_003242645.1). Next base: position 266 of record QGVC01000262.1, on the reverse strand, counting down.
GGCGAACCTCGTAGCCCCACGTCTGGCCCTTCACCCAGCCCTTGGCCTGGAGCTGTCGCGCGATCGTGGCGAGCGAGTCTGGGATTGAGGTCCAGATGTCCTTGCGGCCATCGCCGTCCAAGTCGTAGGCAAACTGGTGGAACTCGGACGGCATCACCTGTGGCAGCCCGATGGCGCCAGCCCACGACGAGCGCATTTGCTCAAAGGTCGCGGAGCCCTCCTCAACGAGCTTCAACGCATGCAACAGCTCGTTCCGGAACATTTCC
>QGVC01000261.1 GCA_003242645.1 Pseudomonadota bacterium | reverse complement strand
GCCCCGGGAACGAGCACACCACTGCGCGGGGGAGCACCCCCGCCTTCAGCAGGGCCTCCACCTTCTCGAACAGGACCGCAAGATCGAGCGTGACCATCAGCTCGGTCTCGCTATCCTTGACCTGCTTGATCAGCTCCTCGACCGCGTAAAGCGGATTGTAGTTAACGACGATCCCGCCGATCTTGAGGATTGCGTAGTAGTAAACGAGGTACGTCGGGCTGTTCGGCAGGAAGAGCCCGATCCTGGAGCCTCTCCCGAACCCAAGCTTCTGCAATCCTGCGGCCGCACGGTCGACGAGATCGCCGATCTCGCCGTAGGTCGTCACCTTGCCCAGGAAGTTCGTGCAGGGCCTATGGGCGTGCGCTGCAACGGCCTCGTCGAGCAGCGTGTACAAGGGCCGCGGCGTAAAGTGCTGATCCCAGGAAACGCCGGGAGGATAGCTCGCAACCCACGGATGCTGCGCCGGGGACAGCGAGGTGCCGGTTTCGTTAGAAGCACCCGCAGGCATAGTTTTCCCTCCCTGATTGGACTAGAAACCGGTTGCCCCCGTTTGAGACTCCCCCAACATGCAGCTCGGGCACTTGGCCGCAGAGATTGTCGGGATCATTGAACATAATTTCGCCACATCGCGCCAGTCCTGCATCCCTGTGCCGCTGGTGACAGCAGTGTATATTGGGAATTACCAAGATTTAGTGACGGCTGCTCAGTAGTGGTTCTCTGCTTTTCAGCTAGTTTGGCCGAACAATAGCTCCGCTGGACTCAGTGACCATTTACGGTTATGTGACCGCTGAGCTTGTTCTCCGGACCTGCCTGGACTACTGAGGGTTCCGAGCCAGACAGACCCTGATCAACCTGCAGAAGCAGGGTGGGAGAGCGAAATGGACGAAGTAGCGACGAAGATCATCGAAATTCTCAAGAAGCACATGAAGGAGCCACGCGACGACATCAACCTGTCGACCGCGCTGACGGATCTCAAGATCGAGTCGCTCGACCTTGCCATGATCGTGTTCGACATCGAGGACACGTTCGGCATCGAAATCCCCTACAATGCAAACGAGGAAGCGGCCGATTTTAAGACGGTCGGCTCTGTCGTAGAGCGGGTCAAGGCCCTCATCGAAAGCTCAGGGACGGGCGGGGCAACAGCAAGCGCAAAGGCCTCTTGATCCCAAGAAACCTCAGTTAGCCCCAAGCAACTGGTCACTCGGGCCGTTCAAGCCCAAGTCAGGACGTTGATTTAGTTATGAAAAATTCAAACGGCGCGCGCCGCGTCGTCGTCACCGGCATGGGTGTGGTGACGCCGATCGGTCACAACGTGCAAGACTTCTGGGCTAGCCTGAAGCGCGGCCAGTGCGGCGTTAGCCCTCTCGAGGGGTTTCCGCTGGAGGATCTCAAGATCCTTATCGCGGCGCAGATCAAGGATTTTGATCCTCGGGTTCGCCTGAAGCACGCCAAGCGCGACAAGATCATCATGCACGCGGACCGCTACTCCTGGTTCGCGGCGGCGGCGGCCGACGAGGCTGTTCGTCAGTCCGGGCTCGAGTTCCCGCTCGAGAACCCGTATCGCGCGGCCTGCATCATCGGCTCGGGAGCTGGTGGTCTTACAACTTATGAGACCGCCTACCGCGACCTCTTCATCCACAACAAGCGCGCGACCCACCCGCTGACCCTGCTCCGCATCATCGGCTCTTCCGCCTCTGCGCACGTGGGGATCGAGTACGGCATCAAAGGGCCGACGTTTGCGACTTGCAGCGCCTGTTCGACAGCGACCCATGCCATCGGCATCGCCCGCGATTACATCCGCAACAATCTGGTGGACGTGGCGATCGCAGGAGCTTCGGAGGCGGTCATCAACTACGGGACGATGAAAGCCTGGCAGGCCCTGCACGTACTTTCGCCTGACGGCTGCTTCCCGTTTGCGAAGAAGCGCAACGGCACGGTGCTGGGCGAGGGTGCCGGCATCCTCGTGCTCGAGGAGCTGGAGCATGCCCGCAAGCGCGGCGCGACGATCCTCGCTGAGCTCGTCGGCTATGGCATGACGTCCGACAGCAAGGACATGGTCAACCCCGACGTGGAGGGTCCGCGGGAGGCCATGCGGCTGGCCCTGGAGGATGCGGGGCTTGCTCCAACTGATATCGACTATCTCAACGCCCACGGTACGGCGACGACCATCAACGACAAGAACGAGACGAACGCCATCAAGCAGGTGTTCGGTCAGCACGCCTACAAGCTGGCCATCTCGTCGACCAAGTCGATGCACGGGCATCCGCTGGGCGCTGGTGGTGGCATCGAGGCGGTGGCCTGCATTCAGGCGATGCGCGAAAGCTGGGTGCCGCCAACGATCGGCCTGGACGAGCCCGACCCTGAATGCGACCTCGACTATGTTCCGAATGTCGGCCGCGACTTGAAGGTGCGGTACGCCATGTCGAACTCCTTCGCGTTCGGCGGCCTGAACGCGGTGCTGATCTTCGGCCCGCCTCCGGCCTAGTTGCTGAGTCTCCAATCTAACCGCCTTATGGTCGCGCCCAGCATCTCTGGCGGGTTCGCTTCCTGAGCGGGAGCGGATGTGTTCAGCAAAGGACGCGCTGGCCGTCGTCGACGCGGAAGGCGACACGAGCTCGGCAGACCTGCTTGAAGCGACCATCCGTCGTCAAATGTCTTGCACGTTCTCCGCGGTTCGGGCTCACTCGGCCTATGCCGACTGAATATCTCCGCAGCAGCTCCAGACCACCTGCGAAGCGTGACCTTCGAGAGCGAGCAGCTCGTGCGGAGCCGACTTCGCGCCTTGTGACGATCCAGGCGGGCAAAGTGTCGATCCGCGCGCGGCTCCTCGACACGCCGACTGCCGATCGAATCTGGCGGGCCTTGCCGATCTTTTCGACTGCGGAGCTCTGGGGTCAGGGCGAGGTCTTCTTCGAGACGCACCTCGAAAGCGGCCGCGAGCGAAGCGCCCGCGTCATCGTCGAGCCAGGGGTGATCGTGTACTCGCCCGACCGTGACGTCATCGGCATTCCCTTCGGCCGCACACCGATCTCGAAAGCGGGCGAAATTCGCCTCTGGTCACCGTCGAACATCTGGGCCGAGGCTTTGGACGACGTGAGCGTCTTCCGGACTGTTCGGCCTGGAGAGAAGGTGGAGGTGCGGCGGGTCGAATCTGCGCCCCGGCAGGGGCGGTGAGCTGGAGCCACGACGGGCAGGCCAGCCATCGCTTCGACACTCCTCAAAGCCCGGAACTGAGTGGCTTCAAAGCAACCGGTAGCTGCGGAGTACCGATAGGAAGTGGGCTGCCTGCAGGCACCGGAACAGGTTGAGCCTCATCGAACAGCTCTGGCAAATGCTCCTGCAAGATGCTGGCTAGGCGATCGAGGGGATCCTCACCGAGGGGCCGAATGCGGGCAATCTCGTCAAGGAGGACATCAGGCGTCAGAACTGAGATCGGGATGGTTCGATACCATCCATTCTGGATGAGATATTGGCGGTAGCCTTGCTCCTCCGGCGTGAAACGCACGCGCTGTGGCTGGACGCCAATTACCGGCCGCCCCGCCGAGATGCATTCGGAAACCATAGAGCTTGAGTCGTCGGTGCAAACGACGGCCTCGGCCGGTTCCAGCACTTGGCCAATGGTGCCGGGGCCAGTCACCCGGACGTCCACGAATGTGATGATGGCCTCCGATCCTGCCGCCGAGTGGGCGGCGAAGAAATCGCTGACGTTCTCCGGTGTGCGAGGCGAGTTGCTGACGACCCAGCGAATTCCAAGCGCCTGATATGCGTGCTCCGTAAGGTCGAGCAGCTTGCTCCAGTCCTCTGCCTGAAATTGACATTCGCGGGAGTTGCCGCCGAGCAGCAGCGCCATGACCTGAGGCACTGCGCCGGCAGACAAGAGGGCGGCCGAGCGTGCGAGTTCCTTCCGGCTCAGGGCAGAGGGCTTGAGCACCATGACATGCCGCGGCCGGTCTGCATGGCTCGGGTATGAGGTCAGCACCAGGCGAAAGCTGTCAGGGTGGAAGTGGCGCAGCGATCCACAGAAAACGTTGGGGACCCCGTTCAATCGGGCGATCGCGGCGCTGGCAGGCAGCGTCTCAGCGCCAGCAGAAACAATAACGTCTGCCGACGGGACTTGTGACGGTGCAAGGCCATAGATAAGGCGTAGCAGAGCCTGAGGTGGGAACCCCAGATCCGAAAGCCATGCTGCAAGGCGCCCCGAACATCGGCGATGCACCGTCATCTGCTCGACCCGAACAGGTCGCAGCCGCCGCAACGCCGCAATGACACCGTCGGACAAATGATAATGCCCGGGGCGGTTGTCCGATAAAATGAGTGCCGTGAGTAAGCGCATGAAGATGCGGATACTCACCTAGGCTCTCCTGAACCTGGATGCGGGGGCAGACCGCCTGATTGGCTGGGGACCGCCAGACCCAAGACAGGCAGGCTGTCACTCCGACGGCTTCGCCGACCCGCTCCGATCCGATCGCATCCGAGCCTGGGCCCGCGACCCTTTAAAGACAGAGGACTGTGTTCGTTAAAGCTGCCGCCTGGGACCTGGAAAAGGCGCTGCTGAACTTAACGTGCTCCAGATAACCGGAGCCGGACGAGACTGCTGTAAGCCGGCTCAATAATCCGGTTCAGGGCGCGATTGAACAGTTTGCGTTTTGGGTCAGTGCGGTTAGCGTGCGGAAATGGGACCTCCGGAACTGGCTTGCTGAGGAAATTGCAAAGCTCTGCCCAAGCTTGGCCTTGCTCAAAGCATAGTTCAAGCAGCCTGTGCTGTTCGCCCCGTGTCTTGAAGAACTCTCGTACGCGTTTGTTGTGGTTCTGGTAGAACTCGAGGTACTCTCGCTTCCGACCAAATGGCCGATAGGTCCCATACGTCAGCATCCATGTCTGGGACATCAAGCCAATGGTGCGAGCATGGGTTTCAATGCTTTTGAACAATTGCTCGGGACTTGAGCGTGTGGTGAGACCAACCTTGGGTGGCCGGCCGTCCGCCCGGAAAAGGAATGGGTAAACCACGGGCCAGGGGAATCTTCGGAGGCATACGAAGGTTCGACTAACCCCACAAAACCC
>QGVC01000260.1 GCA_003242645.1 Pseudomonadota bacterium | reverse complement strand
AGTTGGAGAGCCTCACAGGGCCGCTGCATCTCTAAGTACGCCTCTCCAAGGCGCAGGAGCGCGTCGAGCGCCAAATCTTCGAGCCTTTGCCGCTCCCTGCTCAACCACTCCGACCAATGCTCCTCGTCCAAAGTACAGTCCGCGAGAAGCGTGCCTTTGTAGAGCTCCACGGCCCGCTCCAAGGCAGAGGTGCTCCCATCACGGATCAACGCCTGAAAAAGACAAACATCGCACTCAATCGAACCTGGCCTGAGCGAGATCGTGTCCCCGCAAGCGATAAGCCTAGCGGGACCAATAATTTTTCGGATGTTTGAGAGCGCTTGACGAAGGCTTTGTCTTGCCTGCAGCTCCGGATGCGCGCTCCAGAGAAGTGCTGTCAGCTTCTCGCGTGGATGACGTTTCTCCTGGTTGCAAGCGAGATAAGCCAGGAGGGCCGCCGGCTTTTTCCCCAAGGACCGGACGGATTCCGCCTGCCCGGCAAGCTCAAAGCCGCCTAGCAGTGAAATTCTCATTGCAGGTATCATCGAGCCATCCGGGGCCAAACCGCCAACTGATGTCTTTCCCATAGCGGCCACTCAACTCTTCCGGAAGTTGACGATCAGTTGACGCTCTATTGACGTTAGCACGCTATCAGAGAAATCCAAGAGACATCTTCGTGAGGTTCGCCATGGCGGGGTTGGGGGTTACAACTCCGCCGTAAGTTGTTGATGCGAGGTATGTTGATCATTTCTCGGGGAAAATCAGGCGCGGAGACCTGCTCAATGTGATCTCGAAGAGCCAGCACACTGCCTTTCCAGAGCTGGCGCACCATAAATATCTAGATCGAACTTCGAGGCCCATCCATCTGGGAGAGAAAGGAAATGCCTGTGGGAGGATTCGAAACGCTGGATGACCTCAGAAACACAGAGGTGGCTGGAGGTGTAGGCAGCGTTGAGAGTATCGGCCGCTGCAATTCGGCTTTGCCGATCGACGTGCTCACCCGAGCGCGAGGTGGAACCGTTGAGTCCTGGGAAAAAACTGTTTCCGCGCTTCCTCACCTCAAGCTCGACGATCCGAGCAGCTTGGAGCGTTGGGAGCCCCGCGCACGGGCAAGCATCATCGACTTCGAGGTCTATTCCCGGCTTGTGTTTGCAGATGACGGGCAAGACACAGTAACGGTCTCCCATTTGCACGCAGATGATGACGGAATTCTTCATCGACGGGACCTGGTGGAGATCACGCGTCCGCCGGAAAAGACTTTCATCTCCCAGCTCAAGCATGTGTATGCTTATGCACAGCTTCGCGCGGAGCGAGCGTTAGAGATTTCAGCCCATACCGAGCTGCCGCTCGTTTTCCTAACCACCGGAACCTATTTGAACCCAGAGCGCGCACAGTGGACTTTGGAGCTGCTTACCGCTGCATCGCGCCTGGCTCATCATGTTTCTCAGAGAACGAAACATGCGTTGGCCTGCCCGCGCCCCTCTGAGATTTCGGCGCGCGTTCAGCCGATCATTCCGGCTCCGTTGCAGGGCACGCTGCCTAGCGGACATGCAACAGAGGCGTTTCTCATTGCGACAGTTCTTTGCGAACTGGTGAGCGCCAGCCAGCCGAAGCAGATGCATCCCTCGTGGCGGATGCAATTCATGCGGCTGGCAAGCCGCATCGCCGTTAATCGCACAATTGCAGGTGTGAATTTCCCAATTGATAATGTCGCTGGCGCTGTCTTGGGCCTGACACTTGGACATTATTTCATTGCCCGCTCGAGAGAATGTCCTGAGCTGACGGCATGGGCCTTCGATGGATCCGAAGGGATTTATCCGCCGGATCTCGATTTCGACTGGTCTTCACTTTACGACGTGGAAACGGGTCATCCAACGCCGGCCGGACAACACGTTATCGAAATGGGTCCGGAGGAAATCGATACTTCTCCTATTCTCGAATGGCTTTGGAAAAAGGCGCTGGCTGAATGGAAAGCGCCCAATCCGCAGCACGGATGAGTAGGCAGAGCCGCAGGTGAACGGCTACGAGGCTGGCTAGAGCGGCTCTCACCGCTCGCCGCGGCTGCGATAAGGACCAAATAAATGAGCGCACCCTATTTCTTCTAGAGACAAGATCTTTGAAGAAATTGGGTGCACAGCATTTCTCTCCGAAACGATAATTGCGTGCCACTATTTCTTGGAACGGAGAGCGATCATTCTCATTTTCGAATGAGCGTTTTCCCTCCTTGTGAACGGCTCGTTGGAGCACTTCTCGTTTTCGAAACGAGAAAGGTGCCTAGGGATGCGGAGTTCTACACCCCTCGAGAGCAGTCGGCCATATCGCTTCTGGATACCAGCCAGCATGGGCGGTTAATCGCGCCCAACGCTCGTAATCGCCACTGCTTCCATACATCGAGGTGGGCGCACAAGTGGGAGCACTGGCTGCGCCAGACAAGTAACTGAGACTACCTCACCAGAGAACCGCGGGCCCGATCCGCGGAGCAATTACCCAGCCCTTCGTCAGCACCTTAGGCCGCAATCCCCCGCCCGGCCACGCGCGGACACAACCTCCCTTCGATTCATCCACAGGCTGCCCCTCGCAATTGTGGCAAAGCTGCCACAATCCAACCGCATCCCGCGTATCTCCACGCAATCCATTAACCTCCCGTTGACGCCCATGAGATTCCATGTAATTCCATAAATGCCCGTCCGCACCGGGCATGGGACGGTGGCCGTGGCGCCGGCCTCGTTGAGGGCCCGAGGCCCTGAGCGACCGCCACGTCCCAGTCCCGCGGTCTTGCGGACCGGGTCCGGACCTCTACCGGAAGTTGAGCGCACGGCGTCACGAAAGGGGAGGTGTTGGCGTCGAAGTTCGCGCGTCAGGTGAGGTTTCGAAGCGGGGATGGATCGCTTTGTCTCGACATTCACGAACAAAATCGACGCAAAAGGACGAGTTTCCATTCCTGCATCCTTTCGCGCCGTGCTCGAACGCGACGGCTATGCTGGCGGAATCTATTGCTACCCCTCGCTCGATTCTCCGGCGCTCGATGCGGGCGGCGAGAGACTTGCGAAGAAAATCGATGATCTTCTCGCCCATCTCCCGGAGTATTCGGACGAGCGGGACGAGCTGTCTGTCGCGCTCTACGGCGACGTGCATATCCTCAGCATCGACCAGGACGGGCGCATCGTTCTTCCTGAAGCGCTTCGCGCCCACGCCGGCATTACCAATCAGGTCACTTTTGTCGGGCTGGGCGACAAGTTTCAGATGTGGGAGCCCGAGCGCTTCGCCGAGCGTCGGCAGCGGGCTCGCAGCAAGGTGCACGAGCACCGGAAGCTTTTCGGCGCGGGGAGCCGCCGCTTTGATGAGGGACACGGCGGCACTGGAGCACGGGAGTAATGGCGGATCGCGGAACTCACGGGGGGTCGAGATCCGCGCGCGGAGAGGCCATGAATCGCAACCGCCATACTCCCGTGCTGCTCAAGTCTGCCCTGGAGCACCTGCAGCCCAGGGACGGCGGGACGTACATTGACGCCACCTTCGGCGCGGGAGGATATGCGCGCGCAATTCTGGATGCAGCCGACTGCCGAGTGCTGGCAATCGACCGCGATCCCTCGGCCATTGCAGGTGGTGCCGATCTCGTTTCGGCTTATGCCGGCAGGCTCATGCTTCACCAAGCCCGGTTCAGCGAGCTGGAGGAGATCGCACGTCAAGTCGGGCTGACGCAGGTCGATGGTGTCGTATTCGACCTCGGCGTCTCGTCCATGCAGCTCGACGAGCCGGAGCGCGGGTTCTCGTTCCAGGCAGACGGGCCACTCGATATGCGCATGTCCCGCGAGGGGCCCACAGCAGCTGACCTGTTGAACACGCTGGACGAGGCGGAGCTGGCCGACATCCTCTTCCATTACGGCGAAGAGCGGAAAGCCCGGGCGATCGCGCGCGCTATCGTCCGGGCGAGATCGCAAGAGCCGCTGACCCGCACCTTGCAGCTTGCCCGCATCGTCTCGCAGGTTCTGGGCGGCCGGAGGACCGAAGGCCGCCATCCAGCGACTCGCACGTTCCAGGCGCTACGAATTGCCGTGAACGACGAGCTGGGCGAGCTGGCGGCGGGGCTTGCTTGTGCGGAGCGGCTACTGAAGCCGGGTGGCCGGTTGGTGGTCGTCACATTCCACTCGCTCGAGGACCGGATCGTTAAGCGCTTTTTTGCCGAAAGGGCGGGTAAAACGGCCCAAGTGTCACGCCATCTGCCACGACCTGCCCAGACTCGAGCCGCAAGTTTCCGAATCGTTAACCAGCGCCCTGTTACTCCAAGCGAGGAGGAAGTCGCGGCCAATCCGCGGGCCAGGTCCGCCAAGCTCAGAGCCGCCGAGCGCACGGAGGCGCCGCACTGGCCTCTCGATCCCGCGACGCTCGGCGTGCCGCAAATCGCTCGATAACCGACACTCGCGAGAGGCAGGCCATGCTTCGCATCACATCAGCAATCGTAATCGGCCTGGCGCTCGCCTGCGCATTCATTCTCTACACGGTGAGCTACGACACGCGCGAGCTCGAGCAACTCGTGCAGTCCAAAGAGCGCCGCATCGAACGCCTGCGGAGCGACATCGCTGTGCTCCGAGCCGAGCAGGCGTATCTGTCCAGGCCCGAAAGGATCGAGCCACTCGCCCGCGCAATGGGGTTCGAGCCGGCCAAGGGCGAGCAATACGTCGAGCCGAGCAAGCTTGCAGCCGACGCATCATCGTCGAATGACACAACGGCTAGCGCGGAGCAGGCTTCTCCGGGGTCCTCCCGCCAACAGCCTGAGCGCCGCTGAGGTCGAGCCCCGTGTTGAACGAAACCATCGGTCCCGCTCGGCAAAGCCTCGACCCCACGACTTCCTACGCACTCCGATCGTTCGCGGTGGCGCTCGCGATGGTGTTGGCGTTTTCCGCCATCGGCGGACAGCTCGTTCGGCTCGCCTTGAAGGGCCAGATCGTCGAGCCGCGGACCGCAATGACCCAGCCGCTGACGACGTCCTACTGGCGGCCGGACATCCTCGACCGCAACGGCCGCCTGCTCGCCACCGACATCGAGGCGCCAACACTTTATGCAGACCCGGCGCTGATCATCGACGTCGATGTGGTCGTCGAGCACCTGGTTCAGGTGTTTCCGGAGTTCGAT